>CAZZMF010000085.1:0-5669 GCA_964655255.1 uncultured Sphingobacteriaceae bacterium | reverse complement strand
ACGTAGATGCAATAGCTACTCTGTGTGCAGGGAATGACGGAGAAAGAGTCCACACTTCCGACGATGCCAGTAGGATAGAACTCATGATCGGGATCATTTAGAAAAACCGGGTATTCCGGCGCTGCGGGGATACCGCCAGCGTTGATGATGTTCTGGCGATAGTCGGAGCGACGGCGCTGCTGAGGCGTCCCCACCGTGGAAGCCCCAAAGGAGTTACAACTCACCTCAAAGCCCCATGGACGCATCCCGTTGAAGTCAAAGCTTGTCACGATGGAGTCTGGCGAATAGGTGTAAAGCCTACCGACGAACTGATTATTACTACCGCGGGTCGTGAAATCCCATTTTCTGCTCCAAAGTCGCCCTTTTTTCTCCACCCATGCGGTGCCATTCCACCGGGCGACCGTGATGTCAAACCAGCGGAAAATGCGGCTCTGATAGATATTTGGATTATTATTGACAGCGAACTCAATATAGTAGTTGCCACCCATTCCCAGCGGCACGTCGTAAGTCAGCGCATTATATCCCCCGGGATAAAGGGCAGAGGGACCAGTGATAGCCTCATTGCAGGTATTGATCCAGCCCGCTCCCATCGTACTGGTAAGCCGTATTGGCCCCATGACCACATTACCGTTAGGGTCTTTGAGGCGCATCCACACGTCATTCATAATCGTGTTGCTATTGCTATTCTGCACGATGTGAAAACCCATGTAAATCCTTTCTCCCTCGGCGACGCGTATGTATAGACGGGCATACTCCGGGCAGTTATAGGTGGCGAAGTTGCGAAGGGGATCATTATTATCCCAGATCTGGATATAGCCGTGATTAGCGCAGTTATTATTCATAAGCTCACGGCTACCCTCAGCAAATAGGAGGACTATTGAAGTGGCAAGCCATAACGCGAGGCGTGACACCATATACATTATACGCATGTGCGCCCGAGGCAGTTGCACAAAGCCCAGCGAGAGAGAAGAGGGGCTTTGTGCTCGCTTCATACTTCAAATATAAACAAAAATCCCCATTTACCGCAAGAGTAGGCTGTCTTTATCGTCCTAACGCTAATGGGGCTTATTCCGCCCCAGCCCTATTCAATATCTGGGGCGCAGTGTTTGCAACCCGCAGCGCGTATTCCGTACAAGAGAGTGGAAAATCTTACCTTTGACAGCTCCCATGCTTATGAGAGAGTTTATACCATAAATGCTTTCCCACTACGGCTTCTGTGTCCGGCTTATGCGTGGTGAGCGTAGTTCCATTAGAAGAAGCATGCTGATATCAGATTACGGCAAGTGGATATTCGCGCTATGCGCCCTGATAGTGCAAGGGTGTACATCTCAATTTGTCTCCGAACCATCTGCGTCCCTCTGCACGGATAGTTTGATTAGAGCGGCGGACTTGCAGGTGGTACGAGCAGATGCGGTACCCATAGAAATGCGGGTACCAGGAGAGATCGTATCAGTACCCGAAGAAACGACGGAGCTCCGATCCGCAGTGAATGGAAATATCAGAGAGGTATATGTGCGAGCTGGGGACGCTGTACAAAAAGGAGCGCCGTTATGTCTGATGCGGTCGCCCCAACTTTTAGAGTGGGAAGCCAAACTGCGGGCTATCCAGGCGCAGATAGAAGCTCAGAAACTGCGAGCCGAAGCCATGGAGCGGATGGGGCGCGATAGCTTAGTGTCTACTTTGGAGGTGCGCACGGCACAGGCTGAACTGCTGCAGCTCCAAGCCGAAAAAGAACAGCTCTCCGAAGTGCTCCAGCTCTTTCAGCGGCGTGGATCCGACTTTGTGTTGATAGCTCCACGCAGCGGTACCGTCTTGGCTGTCGGCATAAGCAGTGGCGCAAATGTAGAAGTAGGTGACTTTCTGTTTCGCATAGCTGACTTGTCCAAGGTGCGCTTCCAAGTCTATCTATACCCCGAACAGTTTTTTCAAGCGAAAGTCGGCATGAGCGGAGAAGCCATCCTACCGGGATGGACGGAGCACATTAGGTTTCAGATTCAGCAGTTTCTCCCCGCACTGAATGAAGAGACCCGGGCTATCACGGCTTTTGCTGACCTGCCCAATCCGGAGGGGAAGCTTCTCCCCGGTGCCTTTTTTCAGGCGAAACTGCGACTTGTCCAAACAGACTCAGCGATAAGTGTGCCGGTAAGTGCAGTGATTCTGGATGCTGATCAGCGATATGTATTGATTTATCGGGCGCCTTGCGATTGGGATATTCGTCCGGTGGAAGTGATTCGCCAGACTGCGGATAGGGTGTATTTGCGGGGCATCATGCCCCAAGAGACGATTGCCACCCGCCAAGTGCTTTTTCTCTACCAGCAGCTTACTCGCAGTTTATGAGGGGGGTGGTGACTTTTGCCTTGCGCCGTCCAATCCTAATATTATTCCTTACGCTGCTGACTGCCATAGCAGGGGTCATAGCTTATTTCCATACGCCCATAGAAGCTTATCCTGATGTCACCAGCACGCGCACGAGGATCATCGTACAGTGGAGTGGACGAAGCGCCGAGGAGGTAGAGAAGTTTGTTACGTTGCCCCTCACGCAAGCCCTAAGCACTATCCCACGCAAACGCACCATTCGCTCCATTTCGCTTTTTGGCTTGTCAGTGGTATCAGTGCTTTTTGAGGATGATGTGGATGACTTCTTCGCTCAGCAAAATACCGCTGCCCGCCTCGCCAGTGTATCCCTGCCAGAGGGAGCAGAGGCCTATTTAGAGCCGCCCTACGGCGCGACAGGGGAGATTTTTAGATATATCGTCAAAGGCAATCGCCCCCTGCGGGATCTCTACGCTTTACAAACATGGGTAATAGAAAGATACCTTGTCCAAGTGCCCGGCGTAGCCGATGTCGTCTCCTTCGGAGGAGAAGAAAAAATATATGAAGTCCAAATCGACCCAGCACGCCTACAAGCCTATGATCTGACTCCGCTGGATGTGGTGGAAGCCCTCGCCCGTAGCAATATTAACGTGGGCGGGGATATAATCGAACAGGGAGACCAAGCATATGTGGTGCGAGGTGTGGGTTTATTAGAGTCTGTGGAAGACATAGAAAACCTTCTCATCACCCTCCGAAACAATGTACCCGTATATGTGAAAAATGTCGCTCGTGTCGTTATCAGTGCTAAGCCCCGATTAGGACAGTGTGGATTCAACGATGCAGATGATGTAGTACAAGGCATCGTCCTTATGCGCCGGGGCGAAGACCCCTCAGCCGTCATCCCCAAACTAAAAGAAAAAATCCACGAACTCAACACTCGTATCCTCCCGCCAGGGGTGCGTATAGAGCCGTTTTTGGACCGTACTGAACTCGTCAATACTACCGTTCATACCGTCACACGCAATCTAATAGAAGGCGCGCTACTGGTCGCGCTTGTCGTTGGGCTTTTTCTGTGGGAATGGCGCGCTACGGTGATCATCGTCTCTGTGATACCTCTGGCGTTTCTCTTTGCGATCTTACTGCTGCGGATACAAGGCTTGCCCGCTAATCTCATCTCTATGGGGGCGCTAGACTTTGGGCTGCTTCTGGAAGGGACGCTGGTCATCGTGGAAAGTGCAATGGTGGCTTTGCTTCACATGCGGCATCAGATCCCCCCCGAACTCTTAGCCGCCCGCGCCAAAGGCGGAACTCTCCGAAAAGTCATTACCAGAAACGTGCGCTACATTTTCACAGCCCAGGTTATTCTCATCTTGGCTTTACTGCCGATTTTTCTTTTTGAACGAGTAGAAGGCAAGCTCTTCAAGCCCTTAGCCTTCACCCTTGGATATGCGATGCTTGGCGCCCTCATTCTTAGCATCACATATGTGCCAGCCATGATCAAGCTCCTTTATCAGCGCATACCAGAGGATCGCTCCCTAAAAGGAATAACGCTATTTTTACGACCATGGCAGCACCTGCCAGAAATAGGATGGCGTCATCCCAAAATAGCGCTCTTTATTTATACAGCGCTGGTTGGGGGGCTCGGAGTAGGCTTTGTGTATTACGGTTCGGAGTTTGTGCCCAAGCTTAACGAAGGCGCTCTATACGTGCGGGGCACCTTGCCTGTTAGCGTCAAGCTGAGCGAGACCGTAGAACTGGCCCAGATCATCAAAGCTAAACTCCGTCAAATACCAGAGGTGAAGTTTGTGCTTTTCCAAGCCGGACGCCCAAACGACGGCACGGACCCTACAGGCTTTTTCAATGTGGAGTTTCATGTCCAGCTCCACCCGCCGGAAACTTGGCGAAAAGGCATAACCCGCGAAAAGCTCATCACCGAAGTGCGTCGCCTCCTGTATGCTCATCCAGGCGTGCTGTGGGCAATCAGCCAACCGATTCAAGATAACATAGAAGAATATGTCTCCGGCGTCAAGAGTTCTATCGCTGTAAAAATATTTGGTCAAAACCTGCGAGAGTTAGAGACTTATGCTCGGCAAGTTGCAGAGATTCTACGAGGCGTGCCTGGCATAGAAGATGTCACGCTCTTTCAAAGTTTAGGGCTTCCGGAGCTGCGGATTCGTCTGGATGAGTTGCGCATGGCAAGATACGGCGTCAGCATGCGCGATGCCCAAGCGGTAATAGAAACGGCTATTGGAGGACGCACAGCTACTTATTTCTACGAAGGGGAGAGGTATTTTGACGTGCGGGTACGCTTAGAAAAGCCTTACCGAGACAACCCTGAAGTCATCCGCACTTTACGCGTGCCGTCCCTCACAGGACGGCAAGTGCCTTTGTCTGAGATTGCCGATATTAGTCTGAAAACGGGCGCAGCTTTCATTTATAGAGAAGGGACACAGCGGTATGTAGCGGTGGGCTTTTCTGTATCCAGCCGAGACTTAGGAGGCACTATCGCCGAAGCCCAAAAACGAGTCGCTGCTCAGATCCCTCTCCCGCGCCACATCTCCATAAGCTGGGAAGGAGAGTTTGAAAGTAAGCAGCGGGCTACGCGACGGCTTGCCTTCATTGTTCCGGCTGTGGTAGGATTGATTCTATTCGTGCTATACATCCACTTCGGCACGCTAAAAGAAGTAACTATTGCGGCGCTTACCTTACCTTTTGCCTTTGTTGGCGGCATGATAGCATGGATACTCACGGGCACGCCTTTCGGCATATCGGCTGGTGTGGGGATGATTATCTTACTGGGGGTCAATACCATCAATGCGCTGGTCCTTCTGGGCGACCTGCGCGGCAAGCGTGCCCTCTCGGAAGCCAGAGAAGCTGTGATCCATCGTGTACGCCCGCTGGTCATGGTCATGTTGATTGGCGCCTTGGGGCTGCTGCCCGCCGCTATCTCTACCCGCATGGGCGCCGAAGTCCAAAAACCCCTGGCAATCACCATCGTCTTGGGCATGCCCGTGTGCCTTATACTTGCTCTTATCGTCATACCCGCGCTCTATCGCACTTTCTATCGCCTGAGCCGATAACTTTGTGCGCGTGGATGCAGCTGAACGCATCAAGCAGGCTGCCATACGCGAGTTTGCTCAGTATGGATACGACGGGGCTCGGTTAGAACGGATTGCACGGGCAGCAGGTGTCCATACCGCACAGATACACTACTATTTTCGCAATAAGCGTGGATTGTATGAAGCGGTGCAAGGGGAGCTTGCCCCTGCATCGTTAGATAAAGTCATAGAGCCTCTGCGTGCGTCTGACAAGCCGCTGCCCGAGCGGATTCAAGCGTTTTATGAGCAGCTTTATGA
>CAZZMF010000084.1:0-5757 GCA_964655255.1 uncultured Sphingobacteriaceae bacterium | reverse complement strand
CATTCACGGCATCGTAGCCGGGATTTTGCGGACCGGGAATCGCATAGCGACCCAAAGCCCCCGCATAAGTACCCCGATCCGTGAGGTCCTGAGCGATCCAGTCGTGGGCATCAAACCACTGAGCGAAGACCTTGACTCCAAAGCGGTTATTCCATGCATGCGCCCAACGGACAGCGATATCGTATAACGGCTGTGGTGTAGTATCTATTCGGTCTAAGTGATTCACCCCTAACCGCACAGAAGCCGACACCCCGGGAAACCGAAAGGGATCTTTGGTGTAAATATTCATAATGCCGTTGAAGGCATTCGGACCGTAAAGCGCGGACGCGGGACCGGGGGTGATTTCCACGCTTTCTATATCCAGATCCCCTGTATTGGTGAGAAAACCGATTGGGAAGTTGAGCGCTGGCGCCTGAATCTCTATCCCATCCAGCCGCTGCACAAAACGGGTATTATTAGTGCTATTGAAGCCTCGAGCATTCACAATCTGGAAGGTCAAGCTGCTTGAGACCTGCTCCACTCCTTTTACGAAAGTGATATTTTGGAAAAGGTTCAAGCCGGGCGCCTGTTGGATCTCCATGCTGCTCATTTTAGTGACGGTGACGGTGGAGTTCATGACTCTCTCGCTGACACGGCTGGCGGAGATGACCACCTCTTGAGCGCGCACTCCTGTCTCTTGTAGCGTCAGGGTGAGCGGACGGGCTGCGTCGGAGAGGGGTATATTTACACTTAGCGGTTCATATCCTACAAAACTCACCTCTATGGTGATGGGGTCAGTCGGGGCAAGCAGCGTCAACCGAAACTCCCCGTTGGTCCCAGCTACGGTACCTTGTACGGAGCCTTTGACCCTTATGTATGCGCCGGGGAGGGGCTCGCCTTCGGGGGAAATGACTTTTCCTTGGAGGGTTATGCCGGTAGGACGCTGACTCTTAGGCTTTGCAGCGGGTACAGGTGCGACCTGCGGAATCTCGCGCTCCTCTTGTGCAAGAAGTACGGCGATAGCTGCGATGAGGAGTAGGTAACGAGCCATGATGCAAATATCTGGAATTTTTGCTAATTGCTAAATGTAAAGGGTGGGTAAAGCGAAATACCCTCCCTCGTGGGAGGAAAGCGACTTTTATCCTTGAGGGCTACTGGCGTGCCATCTGATACCAGTTCTCTCTATGCGGCACGGGCTATGGAGGTAAAGGAGTGGCAAGCATGGGATTATAAAGCCCTGCATTTGCTTTCCGTTATGCGCTTCACATGTACTGACCAAAAACAAAAGCGTACACGCAGTGTTAGGGTAAGTGCATATCACAGCCTTAGCCTATCAGGCTGGCAGTGGCTCACGCCTTCCTAAATCTGTGAAGCGCAAAAGCTCACTCCAAAGCCATTAGAGAAGTTCAGGGGCTTTTTCTGCGAATAAAAAGTAGTGGTAGTACCCACAAGTTGAATGCAGCGCCTACAAGTAGTCCGCCGATGATAGTCGTAGCAAAGGGACGTTGTACTTCGGCGCCGGCTTGCTCGGAGAAAGCCATCGGTAGCAGTCCTGCCACGGCTATCAGCGTCGTAGCCAAGATCGGTCGGGCTCGTTCCCTCAAGGCGTATCGCATTCGTCGGAGAGCGCTTTGGTACGGTAAGTCGTAGAAGCGATTGAGCAAAACAGTGCCGTTGAGTGTAGCTAATCCAAAAGCCCCAATCAACCCAATGCCTGCGGATAAGCTAAAGGGCATCCCACGCGCCATAAGCGTCAACATACCTCCAGCTGGCGCTGCTAACGCTATTAGGAGAATGGCACCGATGGCTTTGACGCGGTGTAGGGTCAAATACATGAGTAAGGCTATCAACCCAACTGTCGCTGGGATTACCCATGCTAAGCGCTGCTGGGCAGAGCGGTAGTTTTCCCATGCGCCCCCGAAGCGTACCCGGTAGCCCGTTGGCAGGGGCAGTTTGCGGATCTCTTTTTCTAAGTCTTCTACGACGGATATAGCACCGCGTCCTCGTACGTTGATGCCAATCTGGTAGGTGCGTTCGCCCTCTGCATGAGGAATCTCGTTATATGACGGCACGAAACGCACGTCGGCGACGGCTTCTAAGGGTATCCAACCTCCATGTGCCGCTGGTATCGGCAAACGGCGTAAATCTGTCGGTAAGCTTTCCGATGCCAAGCGAAGCGCCGTGCCAAATCGCCATCCCTCCTCTGTCAAAAGCACCCGCAAGGGAATGCCAGCCCGATATGCTTGTAGCCACCGAAGCGCTTCCGACAGCTCTACCCCGTAAAACGCGAGTGCTTCGGGCTTCCAGCGGACTACAAGCTGTTGTGAGCCAAAAAATAGCGGTCGCGATAGATCAGCCACACCAGCCGTACGCTCGCACTCTTGAGCTATGATTTCACCCCAATACTGGAGGGTATCCAAGTTCGGGCCTATCAGGCGTACAACAATATCTGTACGCGCCCCTGCAAGCAGTTCATTGAATCGCATTTGTATGGGTTGCTGTACCCCGATGAAAATGCCGGGGTACTTGGCTTCTATTAGGCGTTTGAGGGAATCTGCGAGCTCTGGACGCGACAAGCTTGCGTTTGGGCTTATCCCCAAAATCAAGTCCGCACTTTCTACAAACATCGGATCCATGGGGATTTCGGAAGTGCCGATTTTTGCCACTGCACCTGTAAGCTCTGTGGGAAAGCTTCTCAAAAGGAGCCTATGGATAGAGTCGCAATAAGCGATAGTTTTGTCCAGAGAAGAGCCTAAGGGGAGCCGTGTCTCTACGGCAAAAGCGCCTTCATCCAGTTCCGGCAAGAATACCGTCTCTGATAGATGAAACCCCACAGCTCCGGCGAGGGTAAGTCCCAGCCATGCTGTCCCAGCGACCCATGGATACCGTAAACTGAAGCGAAACATCGCCCCGACGGCGTGTCTGAGCTTATCTGTTAGGTTTTCACTGAACCTCCATGTGTGACACTGCAAAAATCGCGCTGATGCCCACGGCACCACCGTCAGCGATAGGATTAGCGCGCCCAACAGGGCAAAGAGCATCGTCCACACCATCGGACGGAACATCTTCCCCTCTACCCCACTCAAAAGCAGCAGCGGTAAATAGACAGAGATAACCACTAACTCCCCAAAAAGACTTGCTCGCCGAATGTGAACGGCGCCTTCTTCAGTCGCTTCCAATCGGTTTGTATAGAGGGAGAGCCGTACGATTACTGCTTCCACCAGAATCACCGCTCCGTCTACGATCAGCCCGAAATCTATGGCGCCAAGGCTCATCAGGTTGGCTGAGATGCCTGTCATGCTCATGAGCCCCAGCGCAAAAAGCATAGAGAGAGGTATCACCGCTCCTACCAGAATCCCCGCTCGCCAACTTCCCAGAATGATGGTCAGCAGCGCTATTACAATAGCTGCGGCTTTGGTAAGGTTGGAGACGACGGTATTTAGGAGCCGATGAATAAGCGCCTCCCGATCCAAGAAGGGCTCTATCCGAATGCCGTAGGGGAGCCTTTTTTCCAAAGCGGCGATATTTTCCTTGAGGCGCTGGACGACTTGGGCGGTATTTTCGCCTTTACGGACGAGGACGATGCCGCCGACGACTTCGCCGAGGGTATCTTGGAGGAGCGCACCATAACGAGGCAGGTGTCCTTCGCGCACTTCGCCCACATCAATCAGCCGCAGAGGACGCTCCCCACGGACTGCCACGACAGTTTGGCGAATGTCTTCGGGCGAACGCCACAGCCCTTCTGCTCGCAAGGCGATCGTACTTCCGCTGCGCTCTATGTAGCCAATCCCCAGTAAATGATTGCTTGTCAGGAGGGCATTTTCTATCTCGGTAAGGGAAAGGTTATAACGCTGTAAGGCTTCGGGATAGAGGCATATTTCCCACCGGCGCACATAGCCGCCGAAGCTACTGATGTCCGCCACGCCCGGCGTCTCTAATAGCGCTCGGCGTACTATCCAATCCTGTATCGTACGCAGCTCTGTCAGAGAAACGGGCACCGCGGGCTTCAAAATGTACTGGTAAGCTTCACTGAGGCCTGTGCTAACGGGACCGAGTTCTGGCTGGACCCCTGGCGGCAGAAGGTCACGCACCGCCAAGAGGCGCTCGGTGATTTGACTCCTAGCTTGGTAAATATCTACCTCTTCCTCAAAGACTATTGTTATCAACGAGAGTCCCATGCGCGAAATAGAACGCCATTCTATACGCCGCGGCAGCGTCGCCAAAGCCGCTTCTAAAGGACGCGTCACTAAGGCTTCTACTTCCGCAGCAGAATATCCCGGCGCATACGCATATACTTGTACTTGATTATTAGTGATGTCGGGCACAGCATCTATCTGTATGGATAGCACCCCATAGCCGCCAATCAATAGAAAGAGTAGAAGAATGCTTAGCGAAAACACTGTGGAGCGAATGCTCAGACGCAGAAGGGCTGCCCACATTCTGGCGCAAAGTACATACCTTTGCTTATTATGAGTGGTAGTGGATTTGACCCTAAAAAGACTCAGCCTTACAATCCAGCTGGTTCTCCTCCCCCAGACCTTCAGCGTACGCAGTTTTTCCCGCCGCCAGGCTCTCCTGCGCCAGGACCGCAAGGGGGGCAACCTTTTGATCCTAAGCGTACCTATGTAGCGAATCCTACGATGCCCGGGCAGCCGTTTGACCCTACCCGCACCCAAGTCTATCAAGGACCTGGCGTCTCCCCACAGCAGCGCCTCGCCCCCCAAAACCGTAAGATTGTCGGCTGGCTTATCAGTTATACCCTCCACCCTAATGGAGTGGACTTTCGTCTGTATGAAGGACGCAATACTGTCGGCTCAGACCCCAAATGCGACATCATTATTAGAGACCCCAAAGTCTCTGGTCATCATTTGACTATATTGTTCCGGGCTGGACAGTTTCTCTTTCGAGATGAGCTCAGCACAAATGGCACCCTCATCAACGGCATCATGACAAACGAAGGCACCTTGCAAGATGGAGACTATATTCAAATAGGAGACACAACTTTGCGCTTCCGTACCGCCTAAGCCCAATCTCGTTGCGTATGAGGCAGGTTTTGTATGCTATCTTGACAGGGTTAGTTTTATGGGCTCAACAGCGTGCCGATCTCGCTATTCTTGTAGAAACTAGCCAACTCACTTGCGGAAAACCCCTTCAAAATGCTCAACAAGCCCTCCGAGCTTTATGTCAGCAAGGGCAAGGCAGTATTTCGCTCAGCACTTTCTCTCGTCTGCAAGGAGGAACGGCTATCACTCCGCTCACTACGCCTATCCAGGATCTGAGCGATGAAATCGCATGCACTGGACTGATAGAGCGAATAAGGCCACGCTGCGACTCCGTGTATATGGTCAATCTGCTGCATGCTGTGGAGGAAGTAATCAATAAGGGATATAGTGCAAACATTCTGGTTCTATGCTCGGGAAAAGAGACCGGTCGCGGACTCACCGTTGGAGAGGTACGAAATCTGGCGAAAAAGAAAGGCGTAAAAATTTACGTGGCATCTATTGGATGGTTGGCAAATGAAGACGCAACGCAGGGCTTTCTGAAGCAGCTATCAGGGGTTTTGGAAGGCGAAGAGGGCACATTTATCGTAGCGGATCCGGCGGCTCCACAATCCGCAACTATCCTGAGCAACTTCGTCCGACGGGTATGGCAAAGAAGCCGTGGTAGTGGAGGAAGCGGGGATGAGCCCTCCCCATCCCAAACAAATAAGGGGGCAGTAGATACGCCTCCAGCTCCTGCCACTCCTGAAAGCCCCTCTATCCCACCGTGGGTGTGGAT
>CAZZMF010000083.1:0-5767 GCA_964655255.1 uncultured Sphingobacteriaceae bacterium | reverse complement strand
CCCCTGACCTTGTGGTGATAGACTTAGGAACAAACGACCTGTATGCTTCCCAGGCTACGCTATGGAACTTTCGCCGTGCCGTAGAAGCGGCGATTGACACTATTCGCAGCGCCCTACCCGAGGTGTCTATTCTCTTCACCACACCACAGGACTTTTACCGCAGCATGCGTCCACTGCCGATGTTAGCACAAGTCTCCCAACTTATTCGCTGGATAGCCGCCGAAAAGCAAGTCGCCGTCTGGGATGCATACAGCATTTTAGGTCCGCTCCAAAACTGGCGAAATGCTGGGCTGGCTTCCCCAGATATGGTGCACCTTACTGTAGCTGGCTATGTGCTCAAAGGGCAGCTTTTGGCATCCGCTTTTCTGCGAAGCTATCAGCGCTTCCTGACCGATACGCTTCCCTCTCCTGAGACGGAAAGAGCTGGAGTAGAAGCGCCTGCCGAAGCGCTGACTCCTCCACCGTCCCCTGTCCCGCTCACACCTTCCATTACGCAGTTTGGTGGGGGCGGCACACCACCCGTGGCGTATTCACCGCCGCGCCCCACCACAGTTTGGCACAAAGTCCGTCCAGGGGAGACCCTCGGACACATAGCTCAGCGGTATGGAACGACCGTGGCTGCCATACAGAGAGCGAATGGCTTACGCGGGACTTATATTCGGGCAGGTCAAACGCTGCGAATCCCTATCCACAGCGCCACACCTACCCGCCCTTCTCCTCCACGGGCTAAGCAGTCCCCAGCCCCGACTCAAAAAACTTCAGGCAACCGCATCCACATCGTCCGCACCGGAGAGTCGCTCTGGAGCATCGCCCAGAAGTACGGCGTATCTGTTGATGCCCTCTGCCGAGCTAATGGCATCACTCCACGCTCCACGATTCGCCCAGGGCAGAAGCTCAAAATCCCTTAAAGCAGCCCTAACCTATGCGCCTGCTCTAACCAGCGATCCTTTGGAATAGGTACCACGCCCACATATTCGCACACAAGCCCCCCAGCCAGATTCGCCAAAGCAACAGTCTTCTCCAAAGGCAGCCCCAGCGCCAAACCCACCGCTAAAACGCTCACGACCGTATCCCCTGCCCCAGAGACATCCACAATCTCACGATGATGAGCGGGGATGTGAATAAAGCCCTCTTTCTCTCCATAAGCTAAAATCCCCCGCTCACTCAGCGTGACGACTGTGTAGGTATGGGGCATCCTTTCGCGCAGGCGCAAAATAGCCTCCTGAATGCGCTCTAATGGAGCATCTGTAAGAGAGGTCTGAAGGGCATCCCCTAACTCCCGTAAGTTTGGTTTGAAGAGAGTAGCGCCCTCATAAGCCCAGAAATGCTGGCGCTTAGGATCTACCAGCACGGGGATGCCCTGCGCCCGAGCAAGCCGAATCACCTCCCCAATCAAACTCTCCGTCAGGGCGCCTTTATCATAATCCTCCAAGATAACCCCATGCAAAGAGGTACGCAGCAGGGATTGTATTTTCAGCAGAAGCGACTCCGCAACGGTGGGCAGCGGGGGGGCCGTGCTTTCCCTATCCACACGAAGCAAGTGATGTTTCTGGGCAATCAGGCGCGTTTTCACTGTCGTAGGACGGTCAGGGTCGGTTACTATCCCAAATGTATCTACCTGCCATGCTTCGGCTTGCTCTCGCAGCAGCGTCCCCGCAGGATCCGCTCCTGTCAGACCGGCTAAGGCCACTTGGGCTTCCAGACTGCGAAGGTTGAGAGCTACGTTGGCGGCGCCGCCCAACCGATTTTCCTCCTTCTCTAACTCCAATATCGGTACTGGCGCTTCGGGCGATATGCGCTGAACTCGCCCCCACAGATACCGGTCTATCATCAAATCCCCAACCACCAAAAACCGTAGCCCAGAGAAATCCATTAGCCCAAAGGTAGGAGGAATGCCGTGTCTACACCGCCATCACCACAGCCCAGTAATCCGGGGTATATTCCAGAGGTTGCGATACAGCACGCCCCAGCGTCCATCCCGCACTTGTCCTATCTCGCGCCGCCAAAAGTGTAAGCTCACTGCCGGGTACAAGTAGCCAAACCGGTACGAAGGATGCGGATGCTTACACCCCCGAGCGCCCGAGCGGCATAACCGACGCTCTATCGTGTGCGGATAACGAACAGGTAATCGTTGGACCAGCCGCTCAGCCCCATCCACATACCATTCAAGGCTATCAATCAGACGGGCTTCAACCTTTGAACCGCGCTGGCTCAGAAGAGCCCTCAGCCAATAATACCGAAATCCTACCCGCAGCTTAGTGAGTTCCCAAGCAGTTTTTAGTTCATCGTGGAGCGCTTGTAAATGGGGATCAGCCAATCGTCTCTCTTCCCACGGGAGCCATGAAGCGAGGGCTTGCGCCATACCTTCTAAATGCGGCTGGAGAAGCGAACGGTATCGCTTAGGCTGTCGGTAAATGCGCCAAGGTGGCACAGGTAGCCGTGGCTGAAAAGGTGGCAGGTGCGTCCAGCTTATCTCATCTATGGGCGTCGTCGGCGTGATATAACTGAGCACATTCCGTCCCACTAATACACTATCCTGAAAGCGCACCAGCCTTTCCCAGTATAAGGTATCCCATCCAAAAAGCCTTATCAGTCCGTCTGAGGGCAAAGGCTTGGCTTCACGCCCATCATAAGCATATCGCCAACTCCATCGCGCAATGCTCCAATCAAAAAGCCAATACCCTACATCCCACCCCGAGGAAAAAGTCAAATGCCCTTCCACAAGCCCTTCAACGAGGGCTATGTCCTCCAACCGACTTCGCAAATACGAGAGAAGCCACACCGGCACACTATTGTCAAAACTCACCCAATAGGCACTCTCTGGATAATACCACACACGGCGTCGCTTGTGCTCTGTGAGGATGGTCTGATAAAGGTGTGAAAAGTCCTTACAGCGATAAACGGGGGCAAGGGTATCTTTGAGCCCGTAGCACATCACAGAATGCACACATATCGTGAGCTCTGGCGGCAAATCGGATGGACGAAAATCGCCCACAGCATAAGCATCGGGAGGCACAACATGCTGGCGCGACATGACCTTTAGCCCTAAGGCTTGTGCATACATCAGCAGGCTATCTATCCATGGTCCCCAAGCCTTCCCGACAAACTCCGCAGCGTTGAGGTCTACATTCAAGCGGCTGACCCCTGTCTCCTTGAGTTGTGTGAGGCGCATACGAAGGGCACGACTTTTGGCACGCCAGCGGGGCATGAGCTGAAACGCATACTGCTGCTGCATCCGCAGTGAAAGGTCTAATCCCACCTCCACTCCTCGCGCCCGGGCATATGAAACCAGCTGCGTAAAATAAGGCACCCATTCGCTCAGGCGCACCGTCCTAAGCAGGCAAAACTCAAAGTAGTTTTGGCGATTGCGCACCAGCCAGTCAATATACTCGCGCACAAGGTGTTCTCCCTCTGGAAAGGCAGGATCATGCAGCGCTTCGGTAAGTTCTATGGGATGCTGCGTGTGCAAGTGAAAGCCCCGATACCGAAAGCGCGGACGAATCGCCAAGACTTGCCAGGACGGCACATGGGTGGCGCGCACGGTGTGTTTAGGATGGACAAAAGCCAGTCCGTGTTTCTCTTCCAATAAAGCATACACAGCGGCGACTGCTGCGAGCGAGTCTGGTACGCGCACCACTGTCCCCCCTTCCTTAAGAATGAGTTGAGTCCAGTCCGATGGCGGCTCTATACGCACTTCCACCGTTTCCTGCAGTCCAAAGCGCCGCAGAAGCGTATCGGCATCCCTGAGCGCATGAGCGAGAGGGTCATTAGCGGATAAAGAAGAGGCGCCCAAAATAGTCATACCCTGGGTAAGCCATAGTTGAAGCCCTACCACGGCAGCCAGCATCTACCCTAAGGTACGCATCCCACAAAAAGCTTTACCTTTGCCTTGCGTTGGATCCTGTACCGCTTCTTGTTGGGGCGAGCGCTTTCTTGGTAGCATCAGGGTTATTCTCCGGGTATGAGACGGCTTTTTTTTCGCTCACCCCCCTCCAAATGAAACAGCTAACTCACCGAAATCAGGCGCGCCCATGGGCACACTGGCTGCGCTATTTTTCTGAAAATCCGCAAGCACTCCTCAGTAGTCTGCTCGTCGGTAATACCCTCGTCAATCTCGGCGTTACTCTCCTCCTTTTACAAGCAGGACGCGCATGGGGCGAGTTTGGAGAAACTATCGCCAGCGGCGTCGCCCTGGGCAGCATCGTCCTCTTAGGCGAAATCGTACCCAAAACCTTAGCCCTTAGCTTTCCTATGGCTTTTCTGCGGATCGGCACACCACTTATTCAGGTAGTTTTTTGGCTTATTTACCCCCTTAGCGAAAGCTTAGACAGACTGCGTTCATCTATTGAAAAGCTCTGGCAGCCGCGCCCTTCCCCAGAAAACTTATCCCAGCTCGTGGAAAACCTCCCCCCCGAGTTATCTCCCCCAGTGGAGAAGCGAGTTTTGAAAAATATATTCCTTTTGCGCCAGCTCCCCGTAAAGTCCTTCATGATCTCCCGCATGGACATGAAGGCTGTCCCTGAAAATCTCAGTTGGCAAGAGCTCAAAAAAGCCATAGCCGAAATCCCCTATATCCGCATCCCAGTGTATCGGGGCAGCTTAGATGAGATTGTGGGGATTTTGCTGATAAAAGATATACTGCCGCACTGGAAAGCCGAAGAACTGCTCAACTGGCAGCATCTCCTGCGTGAGGTATATTTTGTGCCAGAGACCAAAAACTCCTACGAACTGCTCCAAGAACTCAAAAATAAGCGCCAACATGTGGCTATCGTCGTGGATGAGTTTGGCAGTGTGGCAGGGCTCATATCTCTACAGCGGTTGCTTGAAGTGGTTTTTGGATACGGAGAAGAAGAAGCCCGCAGCACTGAAGCTCTTTATGAAACCTACCCTGACGGTTCGTTGTGCTTCAAAGCCCAGACCCCTCTGGTCATAGTACAAGAGCTGCTGGGCTTACCCGCAGACTTTTTCAACGAAGAGGAAGCCCGCAACGCCGAAAATCTGGCAGAGTTCTTACTTTCGCTCGCCGAACGCATCCCACAAAAAGGTGAAACGCTCACATACAGAGACTATGCTTTTGAGGTGGTGGAGGGTACCCCCCATCGTATAGAAAGGATACGCGCATACAAAATGACTAACACTCATGAAACCTCCTGAAATAAGCATCATAATACCGAGCGTAGCAGGTTCTCCAACTGTGCGCTCGCTGATTTATCACCTATGTCATACAAACATGGGCATACCGCCCGAAGAATATGAAATCATCGTAGTAGTAGATGGCGGAGAAGCTTTTTCTTATCCTGCTCAGTTGAATGGCGTATCTATTCGCATATTGTCTAATCGGCGTTACCGTGGGGCCCCTGGTGCCAGAAATACGGGCGCTTTGGCTGCCCGCGGAAAGTATCTCTGGTTTTTAGATGATGATATTTTCCCTTCCGAGGGCGCCATCGCCGTACTGATGAAGCTATGGAGAGAGCTCGGTGAGAATGCCGTCCTGGGCATCACTACCAATCAACTCTCTTATTTACCGCAATACCTGAAAACTTTGCAGCGCTCTGTCGCCGGAGCTTTTTTCGTCCGAGAATACCTCCAGCTTTTTGTGCGCTTTTCTCACGCTGTGCAGAGTGAGTTTGTCTGCTCAGGGTCTATGGCGATGTCCAGAGATTTGTTTGTCAATGTAGGGGGCTTCCGAGAGCTTCCACCGCGGGTGTGGAAGGGGATAGGTATCTATCTCAGTCAAGAAGATATAGAGTTATCGTACCGCTTACGC
>CAZZMF010000082.1:0-5799 GCA_964655255.1 uncultured Sphingobacteriaceae bacterium | reverse complement strand
GTACATATATCGCCCGCCCTGCTGCTCCGCAAACCAGAAAAAGTCGCCACTAACGACCGCCTTAGGTAAGTAGAGAATAAAACTCTCCGGAAAATGATAAGCAATCAGCTCAGGCGAAGGCATCAGGGCAAGCTGGATGCGCTTAGCATAGCGGATACTATCTTCCAGTTCCTGTTTTTGTACCCGAATGGTATGATAAAGCGCCGCATTTTCCAAAGAAATAGCTAACTGGCTGGTAAGCGTCTGGAGGGTACTTTGGATTTCGCGCTGCTCGCGAAGAAGGTCCACGGCTTCACTGCGTTCTATCACGACATGACCAAGCTCGCGCCCGCCTTGTTGAAGGCGAATAGGAGCGACCAGCAGATGCGGCGTATCCTCTAACATCGCCTGCATGATAAGCGATTCAATCTCTTGACGAAGCGCCGCATACCGTTCTTGATCGGCTTGCTTCTCCAAAATCTCTATTTGGAGCTTCTTAGCATAGCTATTTAGGACATTCGCAAGCCCCTCCAAGTAAATATCCTGCTGAGGATATTCTACGACTATTTTAGCCGAAGCGAAGCCGACTGTCTCCACCAGACTCTCAAAGTACTTTTCTATGAGCTTGTGGATCTCTCGCTCCCCCGAGAGTTTCTGGGTCAGAGCATTGATGTCTCTCAAAAGTCGCATGTGGAGCTGCAAGCGCACCTTTTGCAGATAAGCTTCCGCAGCTTCCTCTATCGTGAGCATCAGATCATCCTCCCGCCATGGCTTCATGACATAACGGTATAAACGCGCATTATTGATGGCGTTTTGCACAGCGTCTAAGGTGGCTTCCCCTGTAAGAAGGATCTTATAAGCCTCTGGAAGCCTCTGGTGAGCCGCTATGAGAAACTGATCCCCTTTCATGGAGGGCATCAGTTGGTCTGAGATGATTACAGCTATGTCGTAACCACTTGAGCGAAGCTCATCTATAAGCTCCAGCCCTTCCTCCCCACTCTGAGCGACTTCACACTCAAACCGTTCCCCTAAGCGATTGAGTATTTGTTCCTGAAGACTGTCCAGAATGATTTTTTCATCATCCACGCAAATAATGACGGGCTTCTTGACAGTCATAAACACTCACGATAAGCCCAGCTTTTTCAGGGCATTATTTACATAGTTGATAAGGTCTTCTTCACGCCATGGCTTTCGGATGTAGGCATAGAGATTAGCATTTTGGAAGGCATTTTCTACGGCTTCGGGATCCGCTTGTCCCGTGAGCATGATCGTCACTGTATCGGGATACTTCTGGTGGAGTTCTATCAGAAAAGTGTCTCCCTTGACTCGGGGCATGAGCCAGTCAGAAATCACAAGCACCATCTCATACCCCTGCGAAACGAGGTCTTCTATTACCTCCCAAGCTTCATCTACGCTTTCGGCGATTTCATACTCAAACTTATCCCCGAAAGTCGCCCGAAGCTGTTCTTGGAGGCTATCCAAAACTATTTTCTCATCATCTACACATAAGATAGCCCGTTTTGGCTTCTCGGTACTCATAGTGCTTATGCGGATTGGACAGTTTGTTTCGTTGCAGCGATCGCCTCAAAAGGCGTCTTGATAGGGAGCCGAACAAAAAAGGTGGTTTTGCCCGGCTCACTTTCAAAATATATCTTCCCCCCGTGTTTTTCTACGATCCGACGAGAAATATCTAAACCAAGCCCCGTACCTTCCCCAGCTGGCTTGGTCGTGAAAAAGGCTTCAAAGATTTTATCCTGAATCTCCTTAGGTATGCCAGGTCCAGAGTCCGTAATACTCGTAATAATCTCATCGCCTTCGCGCCATACCCGAATACGCAGCGACCCTTTCCCTTGCATCGCATGGATAGCGTTGGAAATTATATTAGTCCAGACCTGGGCTATCTGATCGGGAAGCCCAAGAATCTGAGGAAGGTCAGGCTCATATTCCTTGGTCACCTCAATCCCGTATTTGAGCTGATTGTGGTAAATAATGAGGACGGTATCAATAGTTTCTGGAATGCTCATGTACTCTGGGCGCTCTTCTACCCCTTTACGGGAGTAGGCTTTCAGCGCAAAAACTATCTTCTGCGTCTTACTAACCGCCAGTTCGATGTTATCTACATTTAGCCGCAGCTTACCAATATTGCCGACCATCTCTATGATAAAGTCGGCTCTGGGATGTTTCAGCAAGGGTAAGAAAGGTTCAAGGTTATCAAAGATGCCGATTTTGATGAGAGACTGCGCGAGATTACTGGCATTCGGAATACCGTGCTGCTCCAGCCATTCGGTGAGCTGGCGGCGATATTGACGCTCTTCTCGGGAGGTTAGAGAACCTGTAAAGTTCAGGGTGCGCTCTACCATCTGATGGAAAAGAGGGGCCGAGTCCCCCAGTGTGGCGAGAAGCTCCGGATACTGCTGCAGCGTTTGGGGAAGCGACTTAGAGATATTGCTGACAGCGGCATTGATGGCGCCGATGGGCGTATTGATTTCGTGGGCTACGCCAGCGATAAGCTGACCAAGCGCCGCCATTTTCTCAGACTGGATGAGTTGCTGTTGGGTATTTTTCAAGTCTTCATAAGCCTGCTCTAAGTCTTTTTTCGCTGCGGCTAACTGACTATAACTCTGCTGCAGCTCAGCAGTGCGTGCCCGTACCACCGCTTCCAGTTCGCGATTGCGAGCTTCCAGACGGGCGGCATTCAGGCGCACCAGCGCAAACACTATCAAAATCGCCAGAATACCGTACAGTATATAAGCCCAAGTCGTGCGATACCACGGCGGTAAAACTCTCAAAGTGTAGTTGAAAGGACTTGCCTCCAAGCCATACGGCGAGATAGCCTGTACCTCTAAGGTGTATTCCCCCTCCATCAAGTCTGCAAACGGAATAGACGCGCCAGATTCAATAACACTCCAATCCCGTGCCGAACCGCTACCTGATATGCGGTATTTGAAGCGAGTAGGCGCATTGAGGACATAAGGATTGACCCACCCCAACAAAATGCGCCCATACGCAAGGGATATAGGTACCTCAGGAATAGCTTCTTTAGGCTGAGCAAGGAGGATATTCATTTTTTCAGCGGAGTAGTAGCGCCCCCCCCACAATAGAGAGTCTTCCCCTATGATAGCTGCACGCACTAAGGTAGGAGGCATCCACCGAGGCTGGAAGGTAAGCTGTCCAACCACAAGCTCATCCTTATAAGCAGCCCAAATAGTATTACCCTCTACTTGAAAGGCATCCGGACGCATACCGCGTACATTGAGGGTAAAAGGCTTCTCGTCCATAAGGGGAAGGAGCGCGTTGCCCTTGGGGGTCTTATGCAGAACTCGTATGCCCTCTGTATGGCGAGCCAGAAGCACTTGCCCCACAGACAGAACCTTATCTATGCGTTCCGACTTCGTCAGTTCATCTAAATCCCCCACCCGCTCAAACTTCCCAGCTCCCTGTTTATATGCATATATGCCTTGTCCGCCTTGTGCCAAGAGCCTACCTTCCAGACGAGCCACATAATAACTCGCTTGTTCTAAACCGAGCTCCTCCTCCGTGGCTTGAATGGAGCGAGAGGCTAAGTCATATTTGAGCAGTCCTGTGGGCGTTCCAAGCCAGAGGGTTTGTCCGTCTTCTACGAGGCTTTGGACAGGTTGATTATAGAGCGTGCCGGCTTCGCGCCACGCCTTACCGTCAAAGGTCAAAAGATGCAAACCACTTCGCCCAAAAGCGTACGCCGTCTGCGGGTTTTGCGCTGAGGGGCTGATACCGACTACGGGCTTGCCGTTGATCACTGCGGTAGCCGTCCCCTTTGTAATGTCATATACCCCCTGCGAGCTGGCGACGAGAATCCGTTCATTCAGCCTCAGGACGCGCCAGCATTCAGAACGCAGACCAGCTATACGCTCAGCTTTCCCCTGAACGGTATTTAGTTTGAATACCCCTTGTATTGTCGTGACGTAAGCGGACTGGCCATCGGGGAGAATATCAGTGATTTTGCCTTCTATACCAATCCCTTCATAACTGCGCAAAGGTAGCCCATACAATACGTGCGTCAACCCGCGCCCGTGCGAGACCCAAGCATTGCCTGCTTCATCAACATAAACCGCATAGATCGCATTGTCAGGGAAGCCTTGCGCCCGCGTCCAGCGCTCCAAGGTACGCCCATTGGAGTCTATGACGAGCACGCCGCCATTTAGCGTACCGATAAGAATATCTTCCCCCAAAAGGGTCGCACGGTAAATGCGATTTTCCTTGAGATACGCCTCATCTTGCACTTTGATAGGCGTAAAAGCACCGGCACCAAAACGGCTACCTTTATACACCTTGCCTTCCTCGGTCAGCACATATACGGCGTCGCCGAAGGAAAGGATAGCCACGACGAACTTATCATCAAAGAGCTTCCCTGAGGATATGGGCTGGAAGCCCTTAGGAGAGACTTTATGGAGCCCGCCACCGCCCTGAAGATTTGCCCATACATCCTCTCCTACCTTGCCAGCAGCGGTAAGAAGCGCCCCTTGGGGCACAGGCATCACATACGGAGCCACAGCTAAATCCGCACCATTGATATAAACAGCGGACCTTGGCCCTAATAGATAGATGTTATTTTGTGCATCCGAGAATGCCCACTCCAGATCGCCAACGCTTTGCTTATCCCTGGGTAAAAAGCCCCGATACGAAGCATAAAATAGCCGCCCAATAGAGTCTGTGCGAAGCTCTCCAAAATCCCCACTTCCGCCGACCCATATCCGATGATTGGGCGATACAACTAACGCCCGCACAAAACTCGTTGTCGGATAAAGCCGCCAACGCTGTCCATCGTACTCTGAAATACCCTGATTCGTGCCAACATAGAGCAGTCCAGTGGTGGGATCCTGCGCGATAGCACGAACCTGGGTATAAGCCCCATAATCGTCCTCGGAGTACGTGTGCCAAAGGGGATGCCCCTGTGCCCACAAAACTCCGAGAATCAGTAAGCTCCAAAGCCTCATCAAGTGCAATATTACGAACTTTGCGTCAAAATGCTACTTCGCCTCAGCGTTCGTAACCTCGCCCTGCTGCGTAGCGCCGATTTGGAATGGTCCTCCACCTTGAATATCCTCACGGGCGAGACCGGCGCTGGCAAATCTTTGCTGATTGAGTCGCTGGGCGCCCTGCTGGGATATAAGGCAGACCTGCCCCCCCTCACCGAAAAAGCCGTCATAGAAGCAGAGTTTGCGCCTGTACCCGAAGCGGCGCTTGCCCATCTACCCGAGCCAACAGATACCCTCCTGCTGCGCAGTGAGATCTATCCCTCCGGACGCCGCCGCCTCTTCCTCAACGATAGTCCTATCTCCCCTCAGATCGTACGCGAACTGGCATATTACCTTATAGAGATTCATAGCCAACATGAGAGTCAGCAGCTCTTTCAGGCGCCCTTTCAACGGGAGCTGCTGGATAGCTACGCCGAGCTTCTGCCTGACCTACGACAGTACCAAGGGCTGTATCAAGAGTGGCGCGAACGCCTCGATGCCCTTGCTGCGTTAGAAAAAAATCAAGCCGAGAGAGAAAATCGTCTGGCTTGGCTCGCTACCCAGCTGGAAGAGCTAAACGCAGCCAAACTTTCCGCAGAAGAGTATGCGCAGTTAGAATCGCAGATGCGCCTGCTGGAGCATCAGGAGCAGGCGATGCAAACGCTCTCGTACTGGTTTCATGAGCTGAGCGAAAGCCCGCATGCTCCCCTGGCTCGCCTGAGAGAAGCCGAAAAAGCCCTTGGGCGGCTGCCGCTCCCCGCTATCCAGTCCATCCAGTCTCACCTGGAAAGCGCCCGCGCCGCCCTACAGGAAGCCACCACTGCCA
>CAZZMF010000081.1:0-5866 GCA_964655255.1 uncultured Sphingobacteriaceae bacterium | reverse complement strand
CTCCGATCTCGGTGCCGCCACAGTACTCTATGATAGGTTTGTAGCCCGCTTTCGCCATGAGCTGCCACATGTGCCAAGGGTTAGAAGCCTCTCCCGTAGAGCTAAATAGCCGAATATGGGTCCAGTCGGCTTCCGCCCAGGCGTTTGTCTCTATCCAGCGGCGCACAAGGGAGGGCACCACGCCGAGAATGGAGACTTTCTGCTTTTCCACGAACTTACAGTAGCCACTCCCGGTGGGGACGCCTTCATACAACGCCATAGCTGCTCCATGTGCCAGCGCCGCAAACATCAGCCAAGGTCCCATCATCCAGCCCGGATTCGTATGCCAGGTCAGCACATCCGCCGGCTTCACATCATGGTAGAAGTGGGCATCCGTGATAGCTTTCAAAGCAGTCAGTTGTGTCCATGGGATAGCCTTAGGCTCAGCGGTCGTCCCTGAGGAGAAAAGGACGCCGATTTCACGGTCAGAAGCGCCATAATGAGGCGTCATCAGCAGCTGCCCTTCTGCCAGAAAGTGTGTCCATGCGGAGGCATTATTACGGAGGCGACTTCGCAGCGCAGCACCGCCCGCTATCACAAAAGTTTGGGGCAGCGGATAGCTTCGAAGCCGCTCATACAGGGGAATAAACTTCCCCTCCCGATAGAGTCCATCTTGAATAAACAGCAGCTTCGGCGAGGCGATGCGCAGGCGGGTAGCGATTTCCTCCCCAGAGAGACTATCGGGAATCGTGACCGCCGACACGCCTGCATACAGGGCTCCCATATACAAGAAGACCGCCTCAGGACGAAACGGCATACAAATAGCGATGCGCTCTCCCACTCCGACGCCATGAGAACGAAGGGCACCGGCTACGCGTTGGATTTCGGCGATCAGTTCGCCGTAGGTCCAACGCTGCACTGTGCCGTCTTCCTTTTCGTAAATCAAAGCCAAGCGCTCCGCTGGCTGCCGCAGAATAAGCTCTATGACATTCCACACAGCTCCGGTAAGCCAAGCTGGCTGCGCCATATCCCCCTTCGGAAAAGCCAAAATCGTATCCGGCGGGCGCTGAAAAGGCACCTTCAACCGCTCCATCACCACATATCGCCAGAAGTCTGCGCGCCGCTCCACACTCCACCGATGAAAGTACCGGTAGGCATCATCTCGCTTTTCCTGATAAGCTTGCCAGTAGGGGGCAAAGCTGGGTTCTTTTTCTGCGGCTTCTGAGATGGCTTCAAAGAGGTTGGTCTGCTGGGGCTGACCCATGCAGTGGGGATACCAGAGCGGGAAAAAAGGGGGGGCAGCCGATGTGCCGAAAATCTGTTCATACAGTCGCACATGCGCATCAAAGGCGCTATTTGAATACGGCAGGCTTCTGGCAGAGGCGCACCATAATCCCACTTGGTCTTGGGTGGGCTGCATGAAGCAAAGATACTTCGTACCTTCTGGGTGTGCTACCCACAGCGAAGATTATCAATGATCCCGTGCATGGGTTTATTCGGATTCCAGAGGGGCGAATCCTACGGGTACTGGGGCATCCGATAGTCCAGCGCCTGCGTCGGCTCTCGCAGCTCGGACTGGCGCAGTTTGTGTATCCGGGTGCGGTACATACACGCTTTGCGCATGCGCTGGGCGTCATGCATCTCGCCGATGAAGCCCTCACTACCCTGAGCCGTAAAGGGACAAGTATCTCCCCCTCCACATGGGAAGCGGTCCTACTGGGGGCGCTTTTGCATGATATTGGACATGGACCTTTCTCCCACAGTCTGGAAAGGCATATTTTACCCCTCTCCCATGAAGAAATAGGCAAAGCCCTCCTTTCCCTACTGGAAAAAGCCATAGGCGACCTCTCGGAAGTACGAGCACTATGGGCGCGCGAGCATCCGCAAAGCTTTCTCTCGGAGCTACTGGCAGGACAGTTAGATGTAGATCGGCTGGATTATTTGGTACGGGATAGCTTTTTTACTGGGGTACAGGAGGGACTTGTTGGGACTGAACGGCTCATCTACACTATGCGGGTCGCCGAGGGACGCTTAGTGATAGAAGAGAAAGGGCTCACCTCTGTGGAGAAGTTTATTGTTACGCGGCGCTTCATGTACTGGCAGGTGTATCTGCATAAAGCGGTGCTGGGCGCCGAATGGCTCTTGCGCCGCTGGTGGGAAGCCCTCCAAGCAGCAGGTGAAGTCCCGCTCCTCCTCCACCGACTACAAGCGACAGGTGATTTAGAACTATTTCTCAGATTGGATGAAAATACCCTGTGGTACTGGATCCGAGAGAGCGAGGAGTCGCCATTTCTCCCTCTGCGCCTGCTCAGTCGCGCCCTTCTCTGGCGGATGCCATACAAGGTGCGTTTCACAGAAAACGGTGAAGAAGCCCACCATCTGCGCCAGCAGTGGGAAGCCAATCTCTCCCCTCCCCTGCGCCCGTGGGCAGATTGGTTCTGGATAGAAGGCTGGGCGGAGAGTCAAGCTTATCTCCCCGCCCAGAGTGAGGAAATCTTTATCCTCCTAAAAAACGGGCGCGTTGTGCCCCTCATAGCATGTAGCCCTTGGCTGCGCGAACTGAGTACCCCTATGAGGAAGCCCTTTGTGGGTGCAATTCCCGGAGCTTCGCTCGAATCGCTTCTGCGGTAGCCTGAAACTCTTCAGGGGTTAGCTCTATGCGGGGATTTTGAAAGTTTAGGTCGGACATAGAGCGGATGGGCACTATATGAATATGCGCATGAGGCACTTCCAACCCTACGACTGCAAAGGCTACCCTTTCGCAGGGGATAGCCGCATGAATCGCCCGTCCCACCTCTCGCGCAAAAAGCCACAATCCTACATATAGGGGCTCATCAAGGTCCAGTAGATAATCCACCTCCTTTTTAGGTATTGCCAGCGTGTGCCCCCGCGTCAAGGGACGAATGTCCAGAAAAGCAAGGTAATCTTCCGTCTCCGCCACCTTGTAGGCGGGTAGCTTACCTTCTACGATCTGTGTAAAGACGGACGGCATCAGTCGTAGCGGATTTCTAAGACTTTGAGACGCATGAGTCCGGCGGGCACCTGTACAGCCACCTCATCACCAACGGCATGCCCCAGCAGCGCTTTGCCTATGGGGGACTCTATGGAAATCTTCCCTGCGCGCACATCGGCATCCACCGTAGGGACGAGCGTGTACTGGAACTCCTGTCCATTGGCGAGGTTGCGCACGCGCACCGTGGCTAATAATCCAACCTTGGAGGTGTCTATCTGAGAGGGGTCCAAAATCTGACTCTGAGCCAGAAGAGCTTCCAACTCTGCAATACGAGCTTCCAGCAGGCGCTGCTCCTCCCGAGCAGCGGCATATTCGGCATTTTCGCTCAAGTCCCCCTTCTCCCGGGCTTCAGCGATGGCTTTCGCCACCTGCGCCCGCCGCACCGTCTTAAGCTCATGAAGCTCCTCCCTTAGCTTCTCAAAAGCTTCCTTCGTGAGAATCCGACTCATAGATAGAGACGCGCTCCAATACTGTGGGTGCCGTTGAAGAAATAGGTCGGACGATAGCTATAATCAATCCCAAAAGTTGAGTAGCGATTCTCCCCAGTACGGAAGGGCAGCTCCACGGTAGCACCGAGGTTGAGTCCCGTGAAGGCATTCTGAGTCGTTTCCTTGCTGGTAATGTCGGGCTCCCAGAGATAAGCGCCCCGCACCATGAAATAGTTCTTGTAGCGTAACTCCACCCCAGCGCCGAGTTGATTATTTTGGAAGGAATGAGCATAGAAGCCAATCATGGGAATGATGGAGAAGAGATAATCGGTTTCACCGCCGGTGCCCCCAGCACTGGCTTCTCGTGCCCGCAGTTCAGTCTCCCCTCCTACACCTATGCGATATGCTGCACCTATAAGGAGCACAGAGGGTATTTCAAAGGCAGCGGCAGGCGTATGGACTAAGTTAGTGAAGGTTCCGCCCGCTCCGCTCAGGTTAGTACGGGCACCGAGTCCTTCTCCCCGATACCGCATTTGAGGTCCGATATTGCGTAGAGCGACGCCGAGCTTTAGGTTGCCCTGCTTGTCGCGGTATTGGACGCCCGCATCAAAAGCAACCCCATTCGCTGCTGCGTCGGGAATAGACTCATGGATGAGCTTAATCGTCGCCCCTACGAATATCCGATCGTCTGCAAAAACCTTTGCGTAGGAGAGCGATATGTTGAGCATGGTCGGCGAGAAGTAACCAATGCCACCGTCAGGATTATCTATCGTCGTGCGCTCAAACTGCCCAAGGTCAAAAGCCATGACTGCCAGCCCCAGCGTTCCGCCATTTTTGAAGCCCTGCGCAAAGCCAAAAGCATTGATGCTAATATCGCTGCCCACCAGCCACCGAGTATGGCTAAAGAGAAACTCCGTGCGCCGTGTAAGCGCGATACCTGCGGGGTTGATGATGACACTCTCTATGCCATAGGTATTGGCGATATTGAGCCCGCCCATGCCGGAGCTTCGGGCATAAGGGTTGATGAGGAGCTGGGTGGCACCCGCCGAGCCCGCCCGCTCAGGGTTACCAGCGAGCGCCACCCCTAAAAGCCCTACAAGTACAAGCTGACGCTGCATATCAGTAGTTATTGAGGTCTATTTGCGGCATGATGGCAAAAAACTTCACAACCTTCTGACCCACGCCGGGTACATCTACATGGATGAGGTAGACGCCACTGGCGATAGGCACACCATACTCATTCTTGAGATCCCATTCTACAAAGGTCTCTTCGGAGTCTTTGCGGAAGGTTCGGACAAGCACACCATTCAAGGTGAAGATGCGGATGGTGCAGCGCGGCGGAAGGTTGGTAATCTTAGCGCGGGTATCTATCTGACTAATCTCATAGCGCCCACGCCCGACCCCAGAGCGCCCGTAGAAGGGATTCGGAACAATCCGAATCAGATCAAGGGCATTTTTCGCTGTGGTTATGTCAGAGGTTCGCGCTGCGATCTCTGCAGTGGAGAAGGTAAAGGTAGGAGGTTCATTGTTGGGTCCTGGCTTGAAGGACTTATTCACGCCCAGAGTGATCCGTACTTCGGTGGGGATGTCCTTATAGTGCTTGAACTCATACTGCGGTGCTGCAACTCGCGGCAAGGTCGCCCATGCGACATACTTATAGAAGCTGTCTATGCGGACGGAGCTACCATCAGGCTTTCCATAGCTAAGCCCGTAAATACCCGACCCCGTTCTCTGCTGCGCCACACTATCCATCACACAGAGCCATTCGCCAAACTTCGCACAGCCATCATATGGATAGGTAGTAACGAGGAGCCAATGCCGACCGCCATACGCATCCCCCGAAGTGCCAGCTGAAGAAGTCGGGTTGAAAAGCATGTCATCACCGTTTTCCCCCCGGAACCATGAGGCTTCTGCGAAAACTATATTTACCCGCTGACCAGTTTCAAGATTGATGGCATAGCCGGGGAACCAACTATAGCCTTGGCTGGCAGCACTGAGAGGCTCATTTCTGTATGCCAGCGTGTCGCCTCGGATAATGTCGCGACTGAGGCGCCACTTCGCTACACGGGGAGCACCAGCACCGACTAACCGACTGAGGGATAGAGACGGCGAAGACTCCAGAACGATACACTTTGACCACTTAGAACGGTCAGGAGTGATAACGATCTGAACGCTGGGTAGCTTCTTAAGCGTTACTGCATCGAAGATGGAGGCTAAATAGGGTTCCAAAGCAGAAGGACAGGTAGTTCTGCAGTAACTAATCCCGAAACCAAGTTGGGCAGGATCTATATCAGAAAATGGCGTTACCATGCCAAAAGGAAGCCATCCAGCTGCCCCGGAGTCTGAATAGAAGGCACGTAGATTGACATCATAGAAGAATATCCATGGTGGCATATTTGCAAAGGGCGGCGGCGGCGGCAGTGGAGAGTTAGTCTGGGTACTAGTA
>CAZZMF010000080.1:0-6010 GCA_964655255.1 uncultured Sphingobacteriaceae bacterium | reverse complement strand
TCTTAGATCTTACCCAGTGGACCTATTGGAAAATCGCCTCGGTGCCGCCCCCTTTGCGTCCTAATGACCCAGATCCCCTTTCAGCAAACTTCACTCGGGCGGCGCTCTCGTGGTATTTCATAGACCCGGAGTTTTATAACCGCCCTTCTACCTTCGGGCTGGATGACCAAAGCCCTGCCCTTAATGCTCACTATACACGCCGGGTGGAGCCAGCAGAGATTTTCCCTAATCGCACCATCGCCGCCGGTAGCAATATCCTGACCACTTTTGACCTGTATTACCGTCCTCGTGAGCGCGGACCCTACAACTACAACGCGCGCGCTTCCGACCTCAATCCCGACGGCACCTTCCGTAATCCCCAGCAAAACTGGGCAGGTATCATGCGGCGCGTGATAGGCAATACGGATTTTGAAGCGGCTAACTACGAGTTCATAGAGTTTTGGTTGATGGACCCTTTCTTAGATGACCCGACTGCGCCGGGGGGCGACCTGTACTTCAATCTCGGGCAAGTAAGCGAAGATGTTCTGCCGGACAACCGGCGCGCCTATGAACATGGACTCCCTACCCGCGCCGAAGATGATGCTGCTAATCTCAACCTTACCCTCACTCCTTGGGGACGCGTTCCCAATATCCAGATCCCTACCCTGGCTTTCGACAACGACCCTAATGCCCGACAATTTCAAGATGTGGGCTTAGATGGACTGCGCAGTGAGAGCGAACGGAGCTTTTTTGCTAACTATCTCAATCAACTTCAAGGTATCCTTTCTGCCGAAGCCTACCAGCAAGCGTTAGCTGACCCTTCCAGCGATGATTATGCGCACTTCCGGGACATCAATAGTCCGAGCATTTTGGAGCGCTACCGGCGCTTTAGCGGCTTAGAAGGCAACTCTCCCATTCCACGACAAGGAGAGGCTTTCACTCGGCAAGCCAATGCCCTTCCCGATGTGGAGGACATCAACCTGGACGGAACCCTCAATACCCAAGAAGCTTATTTTAGCTACAGAGTATCCCTTCGTCCTCAGGACCTGGTGGTCGGACGGAACTATATTGTTGATAAACGCGAAGTAGAAGTCAAACTGCCCAACGGCAGTACTATCACGACGCGGTGGTATCTTTTTCGCATACCGCTCAATAGCGGCACGCCTTTTGGGGGCATCCAAGACTTCAAGGCGATAGATTTTATCCGAATGTATCTTACGGGCTTTGATCGGGATGTGGTGCTGCGCTTTGGAAAGCTGGAGTTGGTAGCCACTCTTTGGCGTCGCGCTCTGATTAGTCTCAATCAGCGGGATGAGTCGCTTCTCCCTGACCCCGCCGCAGACCCAACGACATTTGAGACGGGCACGATGAATATAGAGGAAAACGGCTCTCGTCAGCCTTTCCCGTATGTGCTGCCGCCGGGGATTCTTCGGCAGCCCATCCCGGGTAGCCCTGTCGCTGGACTGCTCCAAAATGAGCAAAGCCTTGTCATGCGCGTCTGCAATCTTGCAGATGGGGACGGACGCGGCGTCTTCCGCACCTTCAACTATGACCTGCGCTTCTACGAGCGCTTGCGCCTGTGGGCTCATGCCGAACCTCTGCAAGGAAGCCCCATCCCCCCTAACGTCAGCCAAACCGGTGATGCTACCCTTTTCATTCGCATCGGCACAGACTACTCCGATAACTACTATGAGTACGAAGTGCCCTTGCGCTTCTCCCAACTCGGAGACCTGAGCGTGGAAAATATCTGGGCAAATAATATTGATATTCGCTTGGAAGACCTCAACTTCGTCAAAGTTCTGCGTGATGAAGCACGCCAGCAGAATAACTTTCCATTGACGCAGATTTTCTCCTATACTCTCCCTAATGGACACCGCATCTCCGTCAAAGGCACCCCCCAGCTCAATAATGTCAAAACTATCCTCATAGGTGTGCGTAATCCCGACGATGGACGTGGACCCATTTGCGTAGAAGTCTGGATCAATGAACTGCGCGTGATAAACTACAACACGCGACCCGGATGGAGTGCATCCGGCATGCTGAATGTGCGCCTGGCAGACTTAGGCAATCTGTCAATCTCTGGTAGCATGAGCACGCCATGGTTTGGATCTATTGAACAAAAGGTAAGTCAGCGTTCCACAGAGTGGCAGCAGCGCTACACCCTCACAGGGGGACTTCAACTGCATCGGCTCCTCCCGAAAAAAGCCGGCGTAGAGATACCCGCTTTTTTCACCTATGGCGAAAGCTTCACACGCCCCCTATACAGCCCGTTTGACCCCGATGTGCTGAGTCGTACCCGCTTAGAGGCGCAACCTTCTCCCAGCCGACGGGATAGTTTAGAACGCATTCTGAACTCATATTCGCGGACTTACAGCTACACTTTTGCCGGGGTACGCAAAATCTATCTCAATCCCCAAGCCAAAAAGCGTTTCTGGCACATACAGAACTTCCTTTTCAGCTATGGCTATAACGAGACTTATTCTCGCACACCCCAGACTGAGTATCTTATTAACCGCCACTACACCGGCAGCATCGCCTACAGCTACAACTTCCAGTCTAAGCCTCTCAAGCCCTTCGGTAAGGTCAAGTTTCCGCTATTGCGGGACTTCAGTTTGAGTTATTTGCCGGCGCAGGTGGGCTGGCGCATAGAAGGTAATCGCCAATACCAAGAGCAAAAACTGCGACCGATCGGGGGCGGACCCGAAGTGCGCCCCACTTTCCTGCAAAACTTTCTCATCAATCGCCAATACCTCCTCCAGTGGAACTTTACCCCCAGCCTGAGCCTAAACTACAACGCTACCGTCCAAGCTCGCGTGGACGAACCCGAAGGTCCCATCAACACCCCAGAAAAACGCGACAGCCTCTGGAGCAACTTCTTCAGCATAGGCAAAGACCCCGCTCGGGGTCGTTATCAGCGTATCAACTTCGGGCGTACCTTGTCTTTCCAGCAAAATATCGTCGCCACTTATCGCCTGCCCCTGAGTAAAATCAAATGGACCGACTGGATCAATAGCAGCATCACTTACACCGCTGATTATCGGTGGATGACAGCAGCATTAGGACAAGAAGCTTTCGGCAATACCGTCTCTAATGGGCGAAATATCCAGTTCACCAACCAGTTTCAGCTTAGTTCGCTGTACAAAAAGATCAAGTTCATAGACAAGTTTCTCACCCCACCTCCAAAGCGGACGATATTTTCACAAGCCGATAGCTCGCGCAAAGAAGGGGATGACCCATATATTGCTATTCGGCAAATAGGGCGAGCGATTGGGAAGGTGATATTTGGCATTCAAAGTGTGGATGTGACCTACAATCGTCAGCAGGGAACGAGTCTGCCAGGCTTTTTGCCGCGTCCCGCTAACTTCGGGCTGGACTGGGACTATGTGGATACGCTCACAGGACAACGCAGTCAAGCGCCGGGTTGGGCATTTATTTTAGGGGACCAGCCAGATCTGGAAGGGGGATGGTTGCGAGATAAGGCGCAGCGCGGCTGGTTTACCCGCAATCCCCGCTTTACTTTGCCTTTCCAGCAGACGCGCAGTACCCAGCTCAATATCCGCGCTGGACTCTCTCCTGCTAAAGACCTACGCATAGATTTGAGCTTCACTCGGAATGAGACCTTCAGCCGAGGCGGGCTTTTTGGGTGGGACACGGTACAGCAAGACTTTGCATTTAGTAATCCCAGCGCGCAGGGCAACTTCAGCATGAGCTTCCTTGGAGCCCATCTCTTTGCCTTTGGGCAGCGCGACCGCGCCTACGAACGGCTGGAAGGTGAATACCGCTACATTTTCTCCACGCGCCTGCGCCTCGCTAATCCATTTTACGAATCTGCCCTCGGACCAGACGCTGTGCTGACACGGCGCGATTACTGGAATGGTTACACAGGCTCCCAGCAAGATGTGCTTACACTGGCATTCCTGAGTGCTTACGGTCCTTATAATCCCAACCGCATGTCCCTAACACCTTTCCCTCAAATCCCCCTCCCAAACTGGAACGTTAACTACACCGGATTGAGCCAACTGCCCTTCTTCAAGGAGCGCTTCCGCACCGTGACGCTTAGCCATACCTATCGCGCCACCTACACTGCAAACTACATACTCAACTTACGGGCTGTGGATCAGAATAAAGACGGTCTCTCAGAATCGCTCCAACCTATCCAGAGCCCTCTGGATACCCTCCCCGGGGTGACGATATACAACTTTGAGCCGCTTTTTGTCATCAACGCCGTGAGCGTGCAGGAGAGCTTCTCACCGCTGGTAGGGGTCAACCTCGCATGGAAAAATGGCATAAACACTACCTTGGAACTGCGGCGCAGCCGCACTACGACCCTCAACGTTGGCGCCCTACAAATCAACCAGAATCGCACGACAGAGTTGAGCTTTACGTGGAATTGGCGACGAGAGAGCTTTCTACAGCCATTCAGTCTATTTGGACGCACTTTTGAGTTGCGCAATAGTGCCACCTTCCGCGTGGAGATTACCTACCGCAGCCTCATAAATCAAAATCGCCAACTTGATAATCCCGCTTTCGTACAGCCAATAGGCGGTACCCGTTCTTTCACTATCAAGCCAGCGATTGATTATAGTATCAGCACGCAGCTTACCGTGCGGGCGTATGTAGAACACACGCGAAATCGCCCCGTACTTTCTAATGCATTTCCGACCTCATTCACGGCGGTAGGTGTGCAGGTGCGCTTTTCCCTAACGAACTGATATCAAAACCTCATGCCCAAGCTCCGAACATAGAGTGCAAGCATGCCAGTACTTTATCTCCAGAGCCTGTGGAGGCGTAAAGGGAAAGCAAATGCGAATCACCCCGCTTTGCTTAGCTGTGGCGTATATCCCTTAGCAGCAAGCGGGCAGCATGGCGCCCAGACAAAAGCACCAGGGGAATGCCCCCACCCGGATGCGCAGACCCTCCTGCAAAATATAGCCCGCGAAATCGGCGACTGCGATTAGCCGGGCGGAGAAAGGCAGAAAAAATCGTATTAGAGGCACTTCCATAAAGGCTCCCGCCGGGACTCCCCAGCTCTTCCCAATAACCTGGCGTCAAAACCTCCTCTACAATCACTTTCTCGGGGGAGAAGCCCGGCAAAACCTGCGTGAACCGTTTCCACAGGTGTTCGCGCAGTTGGTTCGTTGCTTCGGGCGTCCATGACCTACCGAGCGGGGGGACGTTCAGGAGGATAAACCAGTTTTCAGCATCTGGAGGGGAATGAGCAGGGTCGCTTTTGCTGGTAATCGCCAAGTAGATAGTAGGATCCGAGGGTACGCGCCGCTCTGTAAATATCTCTTCAAACTCCCGCCGATAGTCACGAGAGAAAAAGATCGTATGATGTCCGAAGTCTGATTGGATTTTCACGCCCCACAAAAAGACAATACCAGAGAGGGAAGGTTCATTGCGTCTGAGGAGATAGGGGAGCGGAACTCCGAGAAGCTCTTCATAGGTACGTTGCACATCTATGGCGCTGACTACGGCGCAAGCGGAATATAATGCTTTGTCGGTTTCTACTGCTTGGATGCGCCCGCGCTGGTGGTGAATGCGTTGTACTTTTTCCCCGTAGTGAAGGGTTACGCCTTTTTTCTGGGCTAAGGCAGTGAGGGCTTCTACCAGTCGGTAGATGCCCCCTTGTACGTAGTATATGCCCAGGCCGTTTTCTACCCATGAGATGAGGTTGAGGGTAGCGGGTGCGCGGAAGGGATTGGAACCGTTATAGGTGGCGTACCGATCGGCGATCTGTACCAAGGCGGGTTCGCGGAGGTAGCGCTGTGCGGCGGCATGCATGCTTCGGAAAGGGTCTATGGGTAAGCGGAGGTTTCGGGCGCGCCAGAGGGCAGGCTGCCGCACCAAATGCGATAATGAATGAATCGGCGTCTCCAAAAAAATAGGCGCAGCGTTTTCATACAGGCGGCGCGCGTATTCAAGGTATCGGTTCCATCGGAGCCAGAGGGTGGGGTCCCACCTTTCCAGTTCGGCGCGCATAAGTGCTGGTTCTTTCCAGAGGCGCAGACGCCGACCGTCTGGAAAGTAA
>CAZZMF010000079.1:0-6136 GCA_964655255.1 uncultured Sphingobacteriaceae bacterium | reverse complement strand
TTATAGACCTTATCTATGTCAATCTCAGGGAAAATGAGTTGCTCCCGCACGCCAAGGGTATAGTTGCCGCGCCCATCAAAGCCAGTGGGCGACACGCCACGAAAGTCACGCGTCCTGGGCAGCGCTACATGAATGAGCCTTTCCAAAAACTCATACATGCGCGCCCCCCGCAGCGTTACTTTGACCCCAATAGGCATACGCTTACGAAGCTTGAAGCCTGCTACATCCTTGCGCGAAAGCGTAATCACCGGCTTCTGACCTGTGATAAGAGCAAGGTCTTGCACAGCTTGTTCCAGAAGCTTTTTATCCGACACTGCAGCCCCCACCCCCCGCGAGACCACTATCTTCTCCAAGCGGGGCACTTGCATCACATTCTTATAGCCTAAGCTCTGCTGGAGCTGCGGAATGACTTTCTCTTTATAAAGGCGATAAAGGTTCGGTACGTACCTCATAGGACTTTACCAGATTTTTTGGCATAACGAACCCATCGTCCATTTTCTAAGCGGCGTCCGACGCGAGTGGGCTTGCCAGTGGAAGGGTCTATAACTTGGAGCTTACAGACGGGAATCGGACGCTCAACCTGTACGATCCCCCCTTGAGGATAGCGTTGGCTTTTTCGCACCCGTTTAGTGACGATAGCTACCCCTTCCACGATAGCCAACCCCTTTTTAGGGAAAACGCGGATAACGCGTCCCGTTTTGCCTTTATCCTCACCGGAGAGCACCTTTACCAGATCGCCCCGCTTGATGTGTAGCTTGGGGGCGAAGCGCTTGCGCCCTGTAAAGCCCTTCGGCAGTGTAGCTTTCGCCTTGCTCATATGACCTCCGGAGCTAAGGAGACGATTTTCATGAAGCCTTTATCACGGAGTTCCCGAGCGACAGGGCCGAAGATGCGGGAGCCACGCGGTTCGCCTTCATTATTGATGATGACGGCGGCATTATCCTCAAAGCGCACGTAGGTGCCGTTGGGGCGACGATAGGCTCGACGCGTCCGCACGATCACCGCTCTGACGACATCACCCTTTTTGACCAGTCCATTCGGAATGGCGTCTTTGACAGAAGCGACAATGATGTCCCCTAACCCACCATACCGGCGGGCGCTGCCCCCCAGAACGCGAATGCACAGAAGCTCACGCGCTCCTGTATTGTCTGCCACATTCAGACGAGATTCCTGCTGGATCATAGCTTATTTCGCTTTTTGAATAATCTCCACGAGGCGCCAGCGCTTGGTACGGCTCAATGGACGCGTCTCCATGATGCGTACAATATCACCGACCTGCGCTTCTTGGCGCTCATCGTGGGCGGCAAATTTACGGAATCTCTTCACAGGCTTGCGATACAAAGGGTGCGGTTCATTCCGCACCACCCGCACGATAATAGTCTTTTGCATCTTGTTGCTGACGACTTCGCCGATAAACTCTTTTCGGCGTCCGCGTACAGCGGCTTTAGGTTTAGTGGGTTCGCTCTCGCTCATGACGCTTCTCATTAATGACGGTTAGAATACGGGCAATCTCCTTCTTCAAAGCGGGTATCTTGGAAGGTGCATCTGAAAGCGGACTCTGCGCATTTCTATAGCGCAGATCCGAGAGGGCTTTGCGCTTCTCATGCAAGAGCTGATGGAGTTCGTGCAAAGTATAACGACGCAGTTCTTCAGCCTTCATAGTCGACCCTCCGGATAAACTTGGTCTTTATAGGCAGTTTGAAAGCGGCGAGACGGAGGGCTTCACGCGCCGCCGCCTCAGAAACCCCTTCACACTCAAAAAGCACTGTGCCGGGTTTGACGACTGCGGCATAAAACTCTACATTCCCTTTGCCTTTCCCCATTCGCACTTCTAAGGGCTTACGGGTGATAGGCTTGTGGGGAAAGATGCGGATCCAGATTTTGCCTTCCCGGCGCAGGAAACGGGTGAGGGCGACCCGCGCCGCTTCTATCTGACGCGACGTAAGAAGCCCCCCATCAATCGCTTTGAGCCCAAAAGAGCCAAATGCCAACTGATGCCCTCGAGAAGCCATGCCTCGTACCCCCCCGTCATGGAGGAGCTTACCTTTCTGCTCTTTACGAAACTTTGTACGCTTGGGCTGAAGCATATCCTATTTATTTTTTGCGGTCTCTTTTTGAAGGGCGTCCTGCCTGCTTTGCTGATTCACTCATCCACGGGAAAAGATCTACCTTGCCGTAGAGAGTGCCTTTCAGAATCCAGACTTTGACGCCTATAGCGCCATAAATGGTATGCGCCGTAGCGGTTGCATAGTCTACATCAGAGCGCAGCGTCTGCAACGCAATATGCCCCTCCTTATACTCTTCCGAACGGGACATATCCGACCCGCCGAGCCGCCCCGTACAACGAATCTTGATTCCTTGCACGCCTGCCCGCATCGCCTGCGCAATCGCAGCCTTCATTACACGACGATGGGACATACGGGCTTCCAGCTGCTCAGCAATAGTTTTGGCTACAATCACTGCATCCGCCTCGGGCTGCGTGACTTCCTTCAGACTGACATCTATGTTTTCTGCAGAGATATACTCCGGCTGCCCCCCAGTTTCTGCCCTTTTGCCAAGCAGCAAGTGTCTATAGTCCTTGTTGAAGCGCCGGACGATGCGAACGAGGTCTTTTTGAAGCTTTTTGATATTAGAGCCATCTTTGCCAATCAAAACACCCGGTCGAGCCGCATGAATAATCACATGCGTCGCCTGTAATGAGGTGCGATTGATGTAGATGCGAGAAATCTGCGCTTTTGCGTACTCCCGCTCAATATGCTCACGGAAGAGCTGGTCCAGAATCAAATACGGCGCCATCTTGCGCCCAGCATACCAGTTAGAATACCAGCCCTTCGTAATGCCGAGCCGAAAACCTATCGGATGCGTCTTCTGACCCATAGTTAGCCGAGATAGATGCGAATATGAGAACTTCTTTTACGAATAGGGTGAGCGCGTCCCTGAGGCGCAGGTTGAATGCGTTTGAGGAAAGGTCCCCCATCTACTTCTATACGAATGATGCGCAGAGTTTCCAAGTCACCAGCGCCCCCTGACTTTTGCTCCCAATCATTGATGGCGCAACGAAGCGCTTTGAGCACCTCCTTAGCTGCCCATCGGCGAGAGAGCTTGAGATAAGCCAGCGCTTTTTCTACCGACTGCCCCCGAATAAGATCAGCTACAAGCCGTACCTTCCGCGGCGGATACGGGCAGCCTCGCAAAATAGCATAATACTGCCCCTTCCGCTTCTCCCGCAGAGCTTCTGCCATGCGAGCTTTTCGGTTGCCTTTATAGGGCTTCGGAAGGCCCTGCGCTATTTTCTCCTTACGAGTAAGAGCCATAGCTACTTCTTTTTGTCAGTTTTCTGACCTGGATGCCCACGGAAAATCCGTGTGGGCGCAAACTCCCCAAGCTTATGCCCGACCATATTTTCTGTGATGTAGATAGGAATGAACTGCTTCCCGTTATGGACAGCAATAGTGTGCCCCACAAAGTCCGGCGTAATCATAGAAGCCCGCGACCAAGTCTTGATAACCTTACGCTCGCGAGTCTCATTCAGCTTCTGAATCTTTTTCAGAAGCTTAGGATGCACATAAGGACCTTTTTTCAGCGAACGCGGCATGATTATTTCACTTTATTGGGTTTGCGACGGGAAATGATAAGCTTAGAACTGGGCTTTTTCGGGTTGCGGGTCTTTTTACCTTTAGCATACAACCCCTTGCGTGAACGGGGATGCCCACCGGAGGCTTTACCTTCCCCACCGCCCATGGGGTGATCAATAGGGTTCATCGCTACCCCACGCGTGCGCGGACGCCGCCCAAGCCACCGGCTACGCCCCGCCTTGCCAATAGAGATGTTGATGTGATCGGGATTGCTGACCGTACCTATCGTCGCATAACAATCCAAAAGCACCCGCCGAATCTCACCCGACGGCATTTTGAGCACAGCATACTTCTCCTCCTTGCCGACCAGCTGCGCACCTGTACCCGCTGCCCGAACAAGCTTTCCACCTTGCCCCGGCAGTAGTTCTATATTGTGCACAAAAGTACCCAGCGGAATCTCCCGCAGCGGCATAGCGTTGCCGAGCTTCGGCTCAACATTCGGACCGGAGATAACGGTATCGCCAACTTGAAGCCCATGGGGAGCGAGGATGTACCGCTTTTCTCCATCAGCGTAATGCAGCAGCGCTATCCGAGCGGTGCGATTCGGGTCATACTCTATGGCAGCGACCTTGGCAGGAATGCCGTGCTTATCCCGACGAAAGTCTATCAATCGGTAGCGACGCTTATGCCCCCCGCCAATATACCGCGCCGTGCGACGCCCCTGATTATTACGCCCGCCAGATTTCTTGTACGGTACAAGGAGCGACTTCTCCGGCTCTGACTTAGTGATCTCAGAGAAGTCAGAGACCGACATCCATCGGCGTCCCGGACTGGTCGGCTTATACTTGCGAATGCCCATGGGTATTAGAGGTTTTCGTAAAGGTTGATTTCTTGATTAGGCTTGAGGCGCACATAGGCTTTCTTATAAGAGGGCAGACGGCTAATCTGAATGCCCTTACGCGTATAACGATACCGTATGCGCGCTGGCAAAAGCGCCGTGCGCACTTCATCTACTTTCACTCCATAACGCTCTTCTACAGCTTTGGCAATCTCGGGCTTCGTCGCATCACGGGCGACCTTGAAGACGTAAGTATAAGCTCCCCTGGCATTCTTTTTCTTGGAGAGCGCTATGGCTTTTTCCGTGAAAAGCGGCTTGATAAGGATCTCTCTCATACGCTGAGTTGATTGAAGAGTTTCTCAATCGCAGCGCGCTCCCAAAGTAAGTGGCGCGCCCTCGTCATGTCATAAGTATTCCAGTACGCCGCCGGCTGTAGAGCGACCCGAGGGATATTCCGAGAAGCCAGGTAAGCTACGGGATTATACCCATCGGTATACACTTGTAGCGGCGTGCCTTCCCAGCCTAAGCCTTGAAGCGTGCGAAGGAAAAGCTTAGTCTTCGGCTGTTCGTAGTTGAGCGACTCCACTACCCAGATAGAAGAGCGCCGCAAATGCAATACGAACGCACTGAGGCGAGCTAAGCGCTTTTCTTTATCATTCATGCGAAGGGTATAGTCACGCGGCACAGGTCCATGAACGGTCCCCCCACCCCTGCGAATGGGATTGCGGATAGACCCCATCCGAGCACGCCCCGTGCCTTTTTGACGATAAAGTTTCCGCTTGCTCCCTTTGACTTCCCCACGGGTTTTCGTTTTATGGGTGCCTTGGCGAGCATCAGCCAGAATGCGCTTGACATCTAAGTATATCAAATGCTCATTTGGCTCAAAGGTGAGCAGAACTTCTGGCACCGTGATCAGTGCCCCTGTCGGCTGCCCCTCTATGGAATACACCGGTAACTGCATAGGCTTACTTATAAATCAGAAGAAGTCCGCCTCGCGGTCCTGGCACCGAGCCAGAGACAACGAGGATATTTTTCTCAGGGATAACTTTGAGGACGGAAAGGTTCTCTATGGTCACCCGCTCATTTCCGTAGCGTCCAGCGAGCCTTTTTCCTTTCCATACCCGACCCGGGAAAGTGTTAGAGCCCATGGAACCTGGGTGCCTTTCACGGTTATGCTGACCGTGGGTACGCCCTCCTACGCCGGCAAAGCCATGCCGCTTGACCACACCTGCAAAACCGCGCCCTTTCGTCCAGCCTACCACAGCCACTATGTCCCCTTCGTTGAAAAGGCGCACATCCAAAACCTGCCCGACCTGATAGTCCCCCACCGAGTCTACCCTAAACTCTCGCAGAATACGCACAGGCTGAACGCCTTGCTTTTTGAAATAACCTTCCAAAGGCTTAGTAAGGTGCTTAGGTTTGATAGTGCCATACCCCAGCTGGAGAGCAGTGTAGCCATCTCGCTCTGGCGTACGAATATTCACGATCGGGCAAGGTCCCGCTTCTATCACCGTACAGGCTACATCGCCTTCCGGCGTAAAGAAGCTGGTCATCCCCACCTTCCGTCCGATAAGCCCAATCATAGCTTATTTTATTTCTACCTCAACGCCCTCTGGTAGGTCTACCTTCGCAATCTCATCCACCACCTCCTTGAGATTATTGTAAATGTCTATAAGGCGGCGGTGATACTTGATCTGAAACTGCTCACGAGACTCCTTATTGA
>CAZZMF010000078.1:0-6186 GCA_964655255.1 uncultured Sphingobacteriaceae bacterium | reverse complement strand
GGCTATCACATCGTACCGCTGGAAAAGTCCTTCTGTATAATCATATAAGAGCCGTCGTACCTTTTGCGCTCGGGTGTAATACGCTTCATAATACCCAGAAGATAGCACGAAAGTACCTAATAGGATACGCCTTTTGACTTCCCGCCCGAAGCCCTCACTACGAGAACGGGCATACAAGGTCTCTAAGTTGGTAGCTTCTTTTGTGCGGTGTCCATAGCGTACCCCATCATACCGGGCGAGGTTAGAGGACGCCTCCGCCGTGGTGAGGATATAGTAGGTCGGGATCAAATAATCCCAGTATGGGAAATCCACTTTTTCCACCGTGTAGCCTGCCCTTTGGAGCCGTTGCATCAGGTCAGTAAAAGCGGTCTCTACGGTGGGATGCAGCCCCTCTGGTACGAGAAAAGCCCAGGTCTGCGGCTTCGGAAAGTCCGGGTGGAAAGCTTCTGTGCGTACATCCGAAGTAGTAGCGTCGCGAGGGTCAAAGCCCTTTATCACCTCATGGACAGCGATCAAATCCTCCAAGTGAGGCGCTATTGGGCCTATTTGGTCAAAAGACGACGCATAAGCAATCAACCCATAGCGCGAGACATGCCCATACGTAGGCTTGAGCCCGTACAGTCCGCAGAATGCAGCGGGCTGGCGAATAGAACCGCCTGTGTCGCTTCCCAGGGCGACATGGCAGAAGCCTGCCGCCGCCGCAGCCGCCGATCCCCCTGACGAACCGCCTGGCACATATCCTTCCAGAAAAGGGTGTTGTACAGCCCCAAACGCAGAGTTTTCATTAGAAGAGCCCATCGCAAACTCGTCGCAGTTGGCGCGACCGATGCAAATGGCGCCGGCATTTTTCAGGCGTTCTATCACTGTCGCATCGTAAGGGGAGACGAAGCCTTCCAGTATGCGCGAAGCGGCACTTAGACGATGTCCAGCGACGGCGATATTGTCTTTATGCACATAGACCAAACCTGCTAAGGGAGGAAGGGGTTCGCCTGCTCGGCAGCGCTCATCCCACGCCCGTGCGGCTTCCAGCGCTTCCTGCTCATACACCTCTAATAGGGCATTCAAACGGGGATTGTCCCGGGCGATATTAGCCAAAAAGCCCTCTACCGCTCGGGTAAAGCTACCCTCTCCACGCTCTACCCGCTGGCGCAGTTGTGTGTAAGACAAGCTCATTCCAGCGTCTTTTCCTTAGCGGGAGTGGGGTCTTTGGGGGATTGTTCGCGGCTCTCTGCCCGCATCGCTTCTCTAAACTCCCGGATACTGGCGCCCAAGCCCCGCGCCAGTTCGGGCAGTTTCCTTCCCCCAAAAAGCAAAAGCAGCACCGCAAAAATCAATATCCATTCCCCATATCCGAGCCCAAACATGCCCCAAAGCTACGCATTTTTGCCCGATGCTGCCTTCCCCTGCGTTTGTGATTGAGCGTGAGCGCCTCTGGTCCAACCTCCACCGCCTCCGTGAAGTCAAAGACGCCGCACATATAGAACTTCTATTTGCGCTCAAGGGATTTGCGCTACCCGCCCTCATGCCTGATATTCTGACGGTAGCGGATGGCATCGCCGCCAGTTCGCTGAACGAAGCGCTTTTTGGCTACACCCACAGCCGGAAGCCCGTGCATTTGTACGCGCCAGCGTATCGCCCCGCTGATATGGATGCGCTTATATCCGTGACACAGACGTGGGTCTTCAACTCCTTGGAAGCCTATCATCGCTGGGTCTCTAAGCTCCCCGAGCGCATAGAGATCGGGCTCCGTGTCAATCCTCTCTACGGGTACGCCAGCGCTGATATTTACAATCCGGGTCGTTTAGGTTCGCGTTTGGGCATTCCCCCTGAGGCAGTGAGCCAGCCCCTGCCGTCCCGCGTCTCTGGGCTCCATGTACATACGCTGTGTGAAGCGGGTGCCGAAGCCTTTGCGTCATTAGTGGAAGCGTTATTAGAAAGATTTGCGCCATGGCTGGCATCCGTCCGCTGGCTCAATCTCGGCGGAGGACACCTCATTACCCGGAGTGGCTACAACGCCGCCCTCTTTGTAGAAGTCATCCAAAACCTGCGCCGCCGCTTACCCCACATAGAACGCATCATCATAGAACCCAGTGCCGCATTTGTATGGGAAGCAGGATACCTCCAAGCGGAAGTATTAGACTTGACCCGTTCGGGGGAGCGGCAGTGGGCGATGTTGGATGTGTCTTTCACAGCCCACATGCCCGATACACTGGAAATGCCATACAAACCCATCATCCGTGAAGCGCTCCCGGACCCCGACCCAGCTTATCCGACCTACTGGATGGGAGGGGTGACTTGCTTAGCCGGGGACGAAATGGGACCCTATAGCTTCGCCAAACCCTTAGAAGTGGGACAACGGCTTACTTTTCATGACATGGCGCATTATACCTTCGTGAAAACGACGCTTTTCAACGGCGTGGCGCATCCTGCCCTCATCATAAAAGAGCGGGAAGGCTTTCGGGTCGTCAAAGTATTTGGCTACGAAGACTATGCGCGTCGGCTAAGCAGCGGATAGTTCCCAGCACCTGCAACGCCGAAGTAAAGCCTTGCCAAGGAGCAGCCAGAGCTTGGGCAGGCTCTTGTATGCGGAAAATAGTGAAATCCAGCGGCATGCCCTTCTCTATCGTAAAGGGTGAAAGTCCGAGTAGCTTACGGGGCGCTTCGGCAAGCAAGGAAACTAAAACAGAAAGACGCTCTGCCGGTGGATGCTCTGCACTGAGAATAGCCCACAGCAAGGGGGCTACGACTTCCAAAGTGGGATGTCCAACTTCGGCGGAGGACCATTCACGGTTTTTCTCCTCAGCCGGTACCTGCGCGTCCCATGAGGCAAGCAGGATTTGTCTCTTTGAAAGAGCTGCTCGCAGCGCGCTTTGATCCCGGTTTGAGCGGAGCGGCGGATGTACCTTCCAAAAAGGCTGATAACTCAAAAGCTCAGCAGCGGACGCTGCGGCATAGGTTATCCCCGTAAAGGCGACAAGATCATGGGCTTGCACGATGGCGAGCCCCTCTGCCGTGGTAATCGGACCAACTACCAGTTCGCCTCCATGTCGGCGATGCAGGGCGATGATTGCGTGTAAGGCGACTGTCTCAGCATAGTCGGGGATGCCCTCCCATCCTGCAAGGGCAAGCTCAGGCGCTTCCGGAACGCCTTTTTCGCCAGATGCCCCCTCCCAAAAAGGCAGTATAAAGATTTGCCCCCCCACATAACGCAGATACGATAATGCCTGAGCAAGGGTACGCCATGGCATAAGCTGCTTGAGGGGCAAGCTCCACCCAAAAGCCCCCGCAGCACGCAAACTCTCTATCGGCGCGATATTCCCCTTCTCATCCGCCCAGCTGGCTAAAAAAAGAAGGTTCGCCTGGGTGTCTTGGGTTTCCTTTTGCAGAAAAGAGAGGATGGAGGGGTCGGACCAGCCGTACCATCCCCCCACGAGGAGATGGGTATAGCCGCCGCGCTGGGCACGCGCAGCCATGGCATGAAGGGATTCCGCCGAAGCTATCTGCGGCTGCCAACTCCACGCATGTAAGTCTATCCACCCAACGGATACCGCTGCCACAGGAGGCGCTTCCACAGGTAAAATATCCACCACCCCCGCTGATTCCAGCTCTAAAACGACCGTTCGCAAATGCCACGGCGAACCCGGCGCCACCACTTGTACAGGACCGAACTGCACAGCGCAAAGTTGGCACATCGTACATATTGGTTTTTGGGCACTGCATTACCTTTGTGGCATGGAGTTTGTCCTGCCAAACCTCCCGTACCCTTATGATGCCTTGGAGCCGCATATAGACAAGATGACGATGGAAATCCACCATCAAAAGCATCATGGCGCGTATCTGACCAACCTCAAAGCCGCCTTAGAGAAATACCCTGACTGGGCTGCCAAACCTTTTGAGGAGATTTTAGGCAGTATCTCCAAGCTCCCAGAGGACATTAGAACCGCTGTAAGGAATAACGGCGGCGGGCACTGGAATCACAGCTTTTTCTGGCCCCTCATGACGCCCAATAGCCCAGGCAAGCCCGTCGGTGAGTTAGCCAAGGCTATAGAGCAAACCTTCGGAAGCTTTGAGGCTTTCCAAGAGAAGTTTTCAGCGGCGGCGATGGGGCGCTTCGGCTCGGGCTGGGCTTGGCTCGTCTGGCGCGATGGCAAACTGGAAATCGGCTCTACCCCCAATCAAGATAATCCCCTCATGGACATTAGCGACTTCAAAGGCAAACCCATCCTCGGACTGGATGTGTGGGAGCACGCTTATTATCTCAAATACCAAAACCGCCGGGCAGACTATATCAAAGCCTGGTGGAATGTCGTCAACTGGGAAGAGGCAGACAAACACTTCCGCGCAGCCCGCGGCGCTTGAGTGGAAAAGCTCTGGGTCGTAGATTTTGGCTCGCAGTACAGCCTGCTAATAGTACGGCGAGCGCGTGAGCTTGGCGTCTACGCCGAACTCCTCCCATGGAATAAACTACCCCAACAAATCCCGCCACAAGTGCGCGGGATTATTTTTTCTGGAAGTTATGCCTCTGTATCCGATGGACCGCCCTTACCTGTAGAATGGATTGGAGAACGCCCCATTTTAGCGATCTGTTATGGGGCACAGTGGTTGGCACGGCACTTCGGTGGTGTAGTCGCTGAAAGTCATGCCCGAGAATATGGTCCTGCGCAGTTAGAACTCACAGGCGATTCCCCTCTCTGGCGAGATGTCCCTCCCAAGAGCCGTGCATGGATGAGCCACAGCGATACTATTACCAGCCTACCAGCTGGGGCTCGCCCACTCGCTCAGACGACAGATATCCCGTATGCCGCCTATACGCTGCCCGAGAAAGCGATATACGCCGTGCAGTTTCATCCTGAGGTCACTCACACTGAGGCGGGGGCTACCATACTGCGGAACTTCCTCTATGAAGTGTGTGGCTTCACCGGCGGCTGGCAACCCGAAGCCGAAATAGATACCATCATCGCCGACCTGCGTGCACGCATGCCAGAAGGATATGCTATTGGGGCGTTATCGGGCGGCATAGATTCTACCGTCGCAGCCCTACTGGTGCACCGGGCGATTGGAGAACGCTTTCAGGGGATTTTCGTAGATACGGGGCTCCTCCGAAAAGGCGAAGCGGAAGCGGTACTGGCTGCCTACGAAACCGTGGGGCTGCCTGTGCGTCGGGTACGCGCCGCCCAAGCCTTCTTCTCCGCTTTACAGGGCGTTACCGATCCCGAGATCAAACGTAAAACCATCGGTCGGCTTTTCATTGAAATCTTTGAGACAGAAGCCCGACTTTTCTCGGATGTGCGCTACCTCGTCCAAGGTACCATCTACCCCGATGTCGTGGAAAGCGGCGCAGGCGTCTCCGCCACCATCAAATCCCATCACAACGTCGGCGGTCTGCCAGAACGCCTGGCTCTGGAACTGATAGAACCTTTGCGATTATTTTTCAAAGATGAGGTGCGCGCCGTTGGACGGAAGCTCGGGCTACCAGAGTCATTTTTGCGCCGGCACCCCTTCCCTGGACCAGGTTTAGCGGTGCGCATCTTAGGCGAAGTAACACCCGAAAGAGTCGCACGGCTCCAACTGGCAGATGCCATATTTATAGAAGAACTGGAAAAGCGGGGATGGTACGACCGCACTTGGCAAGCTTTTGCTGTTCTTTTACCGCAGAAGTCTGTCGGGGTAGCCGGAGACCAGCGCCGTTATGGGGAGACGATAGCGCTACGCGCCGTCAATAGCACCGATGGCATGACCGCCGAACCGACGCCTCTACCGCATGAACTGCTTTTTGAAGTAGCCCGCCGCATCTTAGCAGAGGTGCCAGAGATTAGTCGGGTAGTATATGACCTCTCCACGAAGCCGCCGGCTACGATTGAGTGGGAGTAGGCTATGATACTGAAGCCTCCCATTTGCTTTTCTATTGTGCAGTCTGGTGGGAAATAATAAAGTGCTGGCAGAGAGTAGGCTATGTGGGGCGCGGCAGCGCCGAAGGCGCTGCCGCCCACCCCCTCAAAAGGCAAAGTAATGCACCACTTTGGTATGATAATCGCCGTGCCTGACCAAAGCTCGAATGAAGCAGTATGGTTTGGCTTTGAGCGTGAGCGATAGGGATAATACCAAAACCTCATATTTGCTTCGGCTTTGGGACTCACAAACTCTGATACCAAAGAGATGCATTCCTTTGTTTTTTGAGGGTGTGGC
>CAZZMF010000077.1:0-6199 GCA_964655255.1 uncultured Sphingobacteriaceae bacterium | reverse complement strand
ATAGAGAGCCGCAGAACTTTTTTGAAGAGGGCTTGGCGAAGCTGGCGAGCGATGCCCCAGGCGAGTCGTTGGGTCGCCAGGGTCTGGCCGCGCTGTACCGCTGCATGCAGGAAAGTAAGCCCCACTAAGATCGCTCCCCACATCCATAGCGCTGGGATATCACCTGCTTTGAGGGGATGGTCTATGACATAGCGATAGAGGTAGGGACGCAACGGTTGAAAAAACGACGCCGTCGCCACAAGCAAGAATGCCACCCAGAAAAGGCGCCCCTGCTGAAGAAGTAATCTGGCAAGCCGAAGAAAAACCGTCCTGGCTTTCACGCGGGGATAGCGAGACCTTCGTAAAGTTGAGCGACTTTTCGCTGGATATATCGGATAAATGCTTGGGCGGAGAGCGGCGCCCCTGTGGCTTGCTCACAGAGTTCTTGGGTGCGGTATCTTGCACCGTGCCGATGGATACGTTCTCGCATCCATGCCAGCGGTAGGGTGCCATCGCCCTGAGTGAGGCGCTCTTCCCAATCAGGATGAGCTGCGGTCAGCGCTTCCGCCAGTTGCGCCGCTAAAAAGCTCCCTAAGGAATAGGTCGGGAAGTACCCAAAGCTCCCCATAGACCAGTGTATATCCTGCAAAACGCCCCGGGCATCGTCAGGAACGGTGATATTGAGGTATTCGGCGATTTTGTCATTCCACGCGGCAGGTAAGTCCCGTACGGTGAGATCGCCATTAATGAGTGCCCGCTCCAGCTCAAACCGCAGCATAATGTGTAAATGGTAGCTCACTTCATCCGATTGGATGCGAATAAGATGAGGCTGAATACGATTGACCCGCCGCGTAAGGGTAAGGGGCGAGTATTCGCTCAGCCAATCGACCTGATAGTCGGGCAAAACCTTCTCGTACAGGTAGGTCCAATAAGCAAGGGTAGCGCCGATGTGATTTTCCCAGAAGCGGGACTGCGACTCATGCACACTGAGCGAAGCAGCACGAGTAGAGGGCCAGCCGAGCGGCTCCCGCTGCAAACCCTGCTCGTATAAAGCATGCCCCATCTCATGCAGCGCTGAGCTCAAGCCCATCGTCAAGTCATCTTCATATATGCGCAAGGTGATGCGCACATCATCTGGATTGATACCTGTACAAAACGGGTGAGCCGACTCATCTATGCGTCCCCGAGAGAGATCGTAGCCCAACTCACTTACAATACGACGAATGAGGGCTTTCTGCTGATCCGCTGGCATTGACAAGGGAGGTCCATCTACACCAAGAGGTGATTGGTCTTGGCACAGGCGTACAGTGGCAGTAAGAAAGGGCTTTAGCTCTGAAAAGAGCTGCTCAATCTCCGCGGGCTTTACACTGCGCTCGTATAGGCGCAGGAGCGCTTCGTACGGTTCATCGGTATAGCCGAGGGCGGCAGCTTTTTCGCGAGAAAGAGCAACGAGAGTCTCTAAGTGAGGGCGAAAAAGTTCAAAATCCGACCGGGCTCGCGCCTCTGCCCATGCCTGCTGAGCCATACTGGCAGCTTCTGAAAGCTTTTGTACAAGGTCAGCAGGCACTTTCTCCGCCATCTCCGCATCCTCTAATAGCATTTTGACCTGGGCTCGGGTGTCTTCATCTAAGTCAGGAGAGTTTTCTGCCTCCCGTAAAAGGGGTAGAATCGTCTCCACGAGATGTTGATGCAAAAGACCAGCCATAGCACCAAGCAGCCCAGCCCGACCAGCAACACCCCCAGGGGGCATGCAAACCTCCTGATCCCATGAAATGAGCTCTACCCCGCTGGTCAGTAAAGCCTGCAGCCGAAGCTCCGCATCCAAGCGACTTTTTAAGCTCATGCCGCAAAGATAACCGAAACTCACCGAGTCTCCCCTACCATGACATGAATCTCAAAAAGCAAGCGTCGTAGTTTCGCTCCTTCGTAAGCACCAGCTATGCCTGGCGGGCGCTGGAGAATATTAGTCAGCCCTATTTCATAAGAGGCACTTACCCCCGTCGTCCCAAACTGTACGGGCAGTTCTATCGTCAGTCCAAGAGGCAAAAATGCATAAACCTTCTGGGGAGAACGCGCAGGGTCTGTACTAAGCCCCCTCTGCTGATATCTATATCCAACAGCAATGCCTGTCTTGGGATAAAAAACTTTCCACCGCGGTCCAAAGCGAAAAGCCCCCTCCACAGCTTTATAGGCGGTGACCTGCCCTGCTTGGAAATCTTGATTGACAAAAGGCAAACGGATCTCTTCCGGCGCCCCTTTATACACCCATAGGAGGGAGGCTTCCCAACCAGCGCCCCACCAGTAGCTTTTGCCGTGAATACCAATAGCTGCGTCCGAAAACCACCCGGACGGGACTGGCTCCCCTCGTTCCGTGGCATAGTTGAAGCGCCCTTGGAAGAGCAATCCAACGCCCCGTTGTGCCCACACCTCAGACAGGTACATGCATATCACGAAGAAGCGCATTGAGGGCAAGTTTTTCATCGTGTTCGGGTCTGCGCCAGCCGATAATCAACGCACACGGTACTTGATATGTACCAGCGGGAAAGGTTTTTTCCCGCATCCCGCTGATTACCACTGCGCCGGGCGGCACATAACCCCGATATTCCCGAGGCTGCTCACCAGTGACATCTATAATAGGCATGCTGGCAGTGAGGATGGTGCCTGCACCAATCACAGCTTTTTCACCGATCCGTACCCCTTCTACAATAATAGAACGGCTTCCCAGAAATACCCCGTCTTCTATGATGACGGGCTGGGCTTGCGGTGGCTCTAATACCCCCCCAATCCCTACCCCGCCACTGATATGGACGCCTTTACCGATCTGTGCACAGGAGCCTACCGTCGCCCAAGTGTCTATCATCGTCTGCTCCCCTACATAAGCTCCGATATTGACATACCCAGGCATGAGCACTACCCCCGGCGCCAAATAACTCCCATACCGCGCTATCCCCGGTGGTACTATGCGCACATCGGGAGGTATATTCGGCTTAGGCGGTATTTTGTCAAAAAACTGCAAGTCGCCAGCCGTTATCGGCTCTACCTTTCGCAAACGAAAATAGAGCAAGATCGCCATTTTCACCCAAGCGTGAATCTCCCACTCGCCATCGGGTCGGCGGGTGGCACACCGTAGGCGCCCAGCGTCCAGTTCAGCTATGGCAGTTTCTACCGCATCCCGATAGGTGAGCTGTTGGAGCTTCTCAGGGGCATGCCATGCCTCCTCTATAAGCGTGCGTAGGGCTTCCATCAGGTAAGCTTTAAGGTAGAGGCTTGCGAAGGGTCTAGTTTGCCTGCCATGATGAGACGCATTTCCCGGCGCCGAAGCGCTTCCTCATATTGACGCCGCTCTTCTTCCGTCTGCGGCTCTATCGGCGGCACAGGAATCGGACACCCACTCTGATCTATCGCCACGAAGGTATAGTAGGCTTCGTTAGAAAGGCGCTTTTCATTAGTAGGAAGGCTTTGAGCATAAACTTTTAGATACACTTCCATGGAAGTGTGAAAAGCCCGCGTCACATACGCTTCTATGGTAAGGAGCTCTCCCACCCGTATCGCCGAACGAAAACTCACATAATCCACAGCTGCCGTTACACATACCCGCTGCGAATGTCTATAAGCAGCGATGGCTGCTGCAATATCCATCCAGTATAGAAGCTGCCCGCCCATGAGATTGCCTAATGCGTTGGCGTGATTAGGGAAAACCATTTCCGTTAGCACCGTAAAGGAAGCGGAGGGCGGCTTAGGTGTCATGCCCCAAAAGTACAACGAGAGAAACTTTGCACCATGGAAAGGCTCATCGCTGGCGTAGACGAAGCCGGGCGCGGTTGCCTCGCCGGTCCAGTCGTAGCAGCCGCTGTCATCCTACCCGTGGGCTTTTCCCATCCCTGGCTGCGAGATAGTAAAACACTCACCTCTTCACAGCGCATACAAGTATTTCAAGCGCTGATACAAAATGGCGCTTTGATCGGCATCGGCATGCAGGGACCCGAAGCCATAGACCGCTATAATATTCTACGAGCGACCCTTATGGCAATGGAAGAAGCCATAGAAGCCTTAGGTACAAGCCCTGCCCAGATTCGGATAGATGGAAGACATGCGCCCCCGCTCACAGGCGCTGAAACTCATATCCGCGGCGACCAACGCTTCCCTGAAATCGCCGCCGCATCTATCGTCGCCAAAGTCATCCGCGACCAGCTGATGGAACACCTCCACGCTGACTATCCAATGTACGACTGGCAGCGGAATAAAGGTTATCCTACCCCTGCCCATCGCCGAGCTATCGCCGTGTATGGGCTGTCCCCGCTTCACAGACGGAGCTTTTGCCGGCACAGTTTCTGAAGACACCTTATATCTCATCCCCACGATAAACAATCAAGGCGTTTCCTTTGCAGTATGCGCAGTATCCTGCTTCGCATACGACGCTTATTAGAGCGGCTCAGCCTACTTCCTGAAATGGATGACCCCGAGATGATCTTGAAGGCGATTGCCCGAGATGTAACCTTCCGAGGCATCAACTTGTGGATTCTCATAACGGCTACAGTGGTGGCTTCTGTAGGGCTAAATGTCAACTCCACCGCGGTCATTATTGGGGCGATGCTGATTTCGCCGCTGATGGGTCCCATCATTGGGGTCGGCGTCAGTCTCGCCATATATGATGTGGCACTTTTTCGGAAATCTCTCCGTAATCTTATTGTAGCTGTCGTTTTCAGTCTCACCACAAGTGCGATATATTTTGCGCTTTCGCCGCTCAAAGAGCCCGGTTCAGAACTCATCGCGCGCACCACACCTACGATATGGGATGTGGTGATTGCCTTTTTTGGGGGGCTCTCGGGGATTATTGCGGCACTTGGACGGGAGAAGCGTACCAACGTCATCGCTGGCGTAGCAATCGCCACAGCCCTCATGCCGCCCCTCTGCACCGCCGGATATGGCATAGGTACACTCCAGGGGCGCTTCTTCTTGGGTGCGCTATACCTTTTCTTCATCAACGCCGTATTCATCAGCGCCTCCGCTTACACAACGCTACAGATTATCCGCTTCCCCAATAAAGAGTTTGTAGATAAAGCTTATCAACTTCGCATTCGTCGGCTTTTTTTGGGAATTGCAATAGCTACGCTACTGCCCAGCCTGTATGTGGCTTATACGGTCGTGCAGGATGCTTTTGAAGAGACACGGGTACAAAAGTTTCTGGAAGAAGGATTTTCACCCTATCCCTTCACCAGCGTAGTAGAGCATAAACGGGTAAAACTCGGCGATTCCGTACTCCTACGGATCGTCTTAGTCGGCGAACCGCTCTCCAAACAGCAAGTAGAGACGCTTTACGCCCTTCTCCATCGGACCTATAAGCTGCCGCATTACCGTTTGGAAGTTATCCAAGGACTGGAAAAGGGAGAACTGATCCGAAAGGAATTCTTTCGCCTCACAGACTCCCTCCAAGCACTGCGAGAACAAATAGCCGCCTATAAGCATCAAGAGGTGGAGAAAAATCGCTTGAAAGAAGAAATGCGGGCACTTTTTTCTAATATCCAAGCCGCTGGCATCGAACGGATAGACTTAGGAGACGATACGGTGGTGGTTGTTCTGGTCAAGCCCTATTTACCAGCTGCTGACCAAAGCCGCGTAATCACATGGCTCCAAACTCGTCTCAACGCCCGAGAAGTACGAGTGGTGGATTATGAAAAGCACAATTAGAGGCAAGCCCCCTTGCTTCTCAGGAGAAACCTGAGCAATCAAAGAAGCTGGCGGTTGAAGCCTTCTGCCTCCGGCTGTTTGCATGCCCGCCCTAATGAAGCCAGCATTTACCCAGCCTAATGATGACAGAGCAGAGTAGAAAACAACCCAAGTACGGTGACCGTGTCCGCCCATGTGCCTGTAACCTGTCATAATGAAAGCGCTGCGCTTATGCTTTTGGGTGGCGGCGGCGCCGAAGGCGCCGCCGCCACCCATATTCTAAAACTCTCCACTCCACCTACCTACATATTACGACCCCAAACGCAGGGCACTCTGCCTCACCGACCGCAGAAGCGCTTCCAGTTGCGACACTTACTCCCGCCCCCAAAGTACGAACGCGCTAACTGCGCCCGATAGTTTTTACCCGGTCCCAACGCTGTGATGATTTGGGCAGCTTCTACTTTTTCCACAGCTGCGTTTGCTTCGGCTTTCGCCAGCGCTACCCCAAGAAGGGGTATCAGGGTTAGGACTATCTTTCTCATAACAATACTTA
>CAZZMF010000076.1:0-6213 GCA_964655255.1 uncultured Sphingobacteriaceae bacterium | reverse complement strand
GTATTGGGCCACGGAGTCCCACGGAAAGGTGGCGGGCGCCGGCGCAGAGCCGCATAGCCGCCAGAAAAGTTCCCTTTCTAAGGAGAAGCCTGTCCATCGGCGCTGATACTGATGCCATGCGCTCTTCCAGACGAAGTTCGCTTCCATAGGAAGCCGAGTCAAAAGCGCATACAGCCAATCTACCGCAGCTATGAGGTGAGCACGAGGAGCGGTGAGGGCAATAGCGGCTCCTTCTGGACCAGTCCATCGGTATAGTTGGATGCCTAAGCTTTCCGCTGAGATAGCAAAGGGCGCCCGATAAGCTTCCATCATCAGGGCTTCGGTGAGAACATCACCAACTTCCCAGAGGTGAGGGGCATGGCGCCAAGCCACAGCGACCCACACTACCGAAGTGCGATTTAGCTTATCCGTCCAATAATGTATTGTCGGCTTCTCCTGTGCCCAGAGAATGCTCAGGAAGCAGAGCGCGCGGGCTGCCATGCCAAGTTCAGCATAAGGCGCCGATTGTAGCTCCGCTCAAAAAAGTCTTGTACTTCTGCTAAGATAGAAGTCAAATGTCGCCCTGCCCCGCCGTCCGTCGTATCAACTGAGATTTCCACTTGCGTGTCTGACCAGCTAACCGAAACACGAAGCGGTCCATGTTGAAGGTACTTCGCCAGTTGGTCAGCCAAGCGCAGAAGCGGTGCCAAAAGTCCTATGAGCTTTTTTTGGCTGCGCGGCAGCGCTCCATAGTGAAAGTGCTCCGAAGAAGGCATACTCTTTCGGTGATACCGAACAAGATTCGCTATCAGAAGCAGTTCCTCCGATGTAAAGCCCGGCATAGAACTATTGAGGATGATATACAAGCCGTGCTTGTGGTGCCCGCTGGGATTGATAAAGTGCCCAATATCATGTAGGTACGCGGCATAGGCGAGCCATTCGCGTTCGGCAGCGCCGAGTTGATGCAGGGGTCTGAGCAGATCGAAGAGCTTCTCTGCCCACTGGCGTACCATCTCCGCATGCGAAGCGTTTATTTGATACTTTTCGCCCAGCGCCCGAACCGTACGCTCCCGTAAAGGACGCTCTGTCAAGGCAGGTAACTCAAATATCTGCTGTGCAAAGTCATAGATTATCCCTTCACGGAGGGCATATTCACTGATAGTGATAGTCTGTATGGGGAAGTGCCGTAGCACTTCATAAATCACCACTGCTCCGTATGGGAGCAGAGGAGCGCGTTCTGCTTGCATGCCTTTGAGTTGCAAGCGTGCAGGCAGCGGCAGGGTAATGAGCTTTTGATAGACGGAATGAAAGAGCATCGGACCGAAGCGATACCCATGGATAGTTTGAGCAGCGGTCCCATCCCCTGCATGATAAGCCACCAGCCGTCCCAAGGTTTTGAAAGTACCGGAGGTGCCTATCAAATACCGAATCGTCTCACGGGGCAGAGCTGATAGATGGGGAGCCAAGGTTTCTCGCACCAGGGCTTGGATTCGCTCTATGATGGCTGGGGAGAGGGGGTCTGGTTCTGGAAAGCGCTGCTGCAAGAGCGTAACCCCCAAAGGCACACTGAAAAGATATCGTATTTCTCCCCGTTCGCCCCAGATGAATTCCACTGATCCGCCGCCAATGTCCATGACGAGATAGGGCTCATCGGGGAGAGGTAAGCCGTGTTTTACGCCTTCGTGGATAAGTCGTGCCTCTTCGGCGCCGGAGAGCAGGCGCACTTCTATACCGAGCTCATGGCGAATAGCTTCGGAGAAGACGGCGGCATTAGCTGCCCGCCGAAATGCCTCCGTACCACAGGCTAAAAAGGTTTCTGCGCCAGCTTGGCGGGCATCTCTGACGAACTGTCTGAGGACTTCCAAGGCGCGTATCATCCCTTCCTCAGAAAACTGTGGCGGCTCGCCCCGCAGTTCTCGCCCCAGAAATACAAACTCCCGCCGACGCCGTTCTATGCGCACCTCCTGACGCTGCTCATCTACAAGCGCTACCAGTAGATGAAAGGAGTTTGTTCCCAAATCAAAAGCGGCTACTCTCTTAGGCATTGGCTTGGGTAAGAAGGTTGCGAAGGTACGATAGGGCTTCGGGTACAGAGGCAAAGTCCAACTCTTGTATCAAACGCTCTATCTCCGCAAACTCTTTCTCCGAGACACGCTCTATTTTCTCATGGGGAAGAAGGTCGCGCCGCTGAAGGCGTAGCATCAGGTCGCGCACGACGTCCCCACTACTGGCTACCGCCACTGCATAAATAAACTCCGCTTGCTGGTGATATAAAGGGGGATTTTCTTTGAGGAGCGCTTTTAGGGTATCTAAAAACTGCCCTCGCCAGTAATCCGCATCCGCCGCCAAATACCGCAACTCCGCTGTCCACTCCATCACCTGCATCGGAATGCCCTTTATCTTGCACAAAAAAGCGATAATTTCTTCTAAGCGCTGCACTTCCGAAGTATCCGTAAACCCATCGGCTTGCGCGACCAGCACCGCAGGAAAAGCCTGCACCAACACATCAAAAGCCTCCGCGCTGACGAGCTTACGGCGCTCCCGCTGATAAGTATCCAAAAGGGACTTGAGCTTCTCGCTGTATGACATACTTAGTCTATTTTGAGCACTGCCATGAAAGCTTCTTGGGGCACTTCCACGCTACCGAGCTGACGCATGCGTTTTTTGCCTTCTTTTTGACGCTCTAAAAGCTTGCGTTTGCGGGTAATGTCGCCCCCGTAGCATTTAGCAGTGACATCTTTGCGCAGGGCTTTCAAAGTTTCTCGGGCTATGACGCGTCCATATATGGCTGCCTGTATGGCTACCTCAAACTGCTGGCGTGGGATAAGTTCTTTGAGCTTTTGGCAGAGCCGTCGCCCCCAGTCATACGCTTTGTCCCGGTGAATAATACAGCTCAACGCATCTACTTTGTCGCCATTGAGCAAAATGTCCATCCGTACCAAGTCGCTGGGGCGATAGCCAATCAGTTCATAGTCTAACGACGCATATCCCCGGGAGAGGGATTTGAGCCGGTCATAAAAGTCAAAAATCACCTCTGCCAACGGCATCTCAAAAACAAGCTCCACGCGCGTAGGCGAGAGATAAGTCTGGCTTTTGAAGGTGCCCCTGCGAGAGATGCACAACTCCATCAGCGGACCGATATAGGCTGCATCCGTGATGATTTGTACCCGTACAAATGGCTCTTCTAAATGATCCAGCTTCGCCGGGTCGGGCATTTGGGCGGGATTAGTGACAACGACCATCTCACCCGTGCGAAGGTACGCATGATAAGGCACGTTGGGTACCGTAGCTAAAACTTCCATCCCAAACTCGCGGGAAAGCCGCTCCTGCACAATCTCCATGTGCAGTAGCCCTAAAAAACCTACCCGAAAACCAAATCCCAGCGCCGCCGATGTCTCCGGCTCAAACTGAATCGCTGCGTCATTCAAACGGAGTTTCTCCAAAGCTTCCCGCAAATCCTCAAACTGACTGGAATCCAGTGGATAAAACCCCGCAAAGACCATTGGCTTCATCTCCCTAAAGCCCTTGAGAGGCTCGGCAGCTGGACGCTGCGCATCTGTGATGGTGTCGCCGACTTTGATTTCTTGAATGTTTTTGATGCCCGCTATGACATAGCCCACAGACCCGCAGGGAATGCTGTCGGTCGGCTCTCTTTTCAAACGAAAGATACCTACTTCCTCTACGGTGTATTCTGCGGCGGTGGCCATGAGGCGAATGCGCATACCGGGACGCAGTTCGCCTTCTTTGACCCGTACATACGCTATCGCCCCCCGATACGCATCAAACTGCGAGTCAAAAATCAACGCCCGAAGCGGCTCACTTTTTTTGTCGGCAGGCGGCGGCACTCTCTCCACAATCGCTTGAAGAATGGCTTCTATGCCGATACCTTCTTTAGCGCTGGCATAAATCACTTCTTCAGGCTTACAGCCAAGGAGTTCTACGACTTGGTCTCGCACTTCATCGGGACGCGCCGCAGGCAGGTCTATCTTATTCAGCACAGGGATGATCTCCAAATCTTGCTCCAAAGCAAGATAAAGGTTAGCCAGTGTCTGCGCCTGAATGCCTTGACTGGCATCTACGACGAGCAGCGCCCCTTCACAGGCAGCTATCGCTCGCGACACCTCATACGAAAAATCCACATGCCCAGGGGTATCAATCAGGTTGAGCGTGTAGCCCTGATAATGCATCTGAATAGGGTGGCTTTTGATGGTGATCCCCTTCTCCCGCTCCAAGTCCATGCTGTCCAACACTTGGTCCATCATCTCCCGCTGGGAGATGGTGCCGGTGTATTCCAAAAGGCGGTCAGCTAAGGTGCTCTTCCCATGATCTATGTGGGCGATGATGCAAAAGTTCCGAATGCGCCCCGTCTCCATGGCTAAGCAAAGATAAGGAGGTCGCTCCAGAGTGCTTGAAAAAAAGCTTACTTTCCGCGCATGGGGTGATTAGAGCCTGGCAAGGCTTCTATGCGCTGGCAGAGGCGCTGTATCTCCCGCTCAAACTCCTCTCCTAAGGAAAAGCTAAAGCTGAAAAAACCATAGACCACGCCGACATGCTCTTGATTAGTTTGGCGGGCACGCTGGCAAGCTACCCGGGCGGATTCTTTGTCATGCAGGTAGAAGTGCATCTGTGCCAGCGTCTGCCAGAAAAGCGGCAGTTGAGGCGCCAGTTGCGTAGCGCTTTCCAGCCACCGCACTGGTATCCGTAGGAGAGCCGTGTCTGGGCACGCTTCTGAAAGGGCTTCGGCTATTTCCATAAGCCCAAGGTAATCGATAAAAGCCTCAATAGAATCCCCTTCCGCGATGAAGGTGCGCGGCGGATAAGTAGCCTCAGCAAACTCTATCAGCAGCAGGGCGCCTTCCCAGCGGGCTTTGAGGTCTCGCTGCTCCAGCAAGCGATGGGCAATGTACTTTTTCGCCAGCAAAGGGGGGGCAGACGGTAGCAAAGCCGCATAAACGGGCTCACGCACCCGGATAAGCGTCGCACACTGAGGAAAGCCCACCTTCTCACAAAGAGAGTCATAAGCGGTCCAGATGAGCGCCTCACGGAGCGCTTCCCATGCATACTCTGGAAGGCTCTGCGCCAGCGTATCCAGATGCTGCCATACCCAGCGCCGGAAATACTCGCCTTTCATCGGCAAGCGCTTTATCACATCTTGAGCTTCTGATATGGACCATGCCGCACACCAGTCCGGGAAAAACCGCAAATACTCCTCAAGCGCCTGAGGAAATGAAGCTGTATCAGCTCTATGTACGACGGTTTTGAGATGTTCTAACGCAGACGCGGCAGAGAATGGCTTTACATGAGGTTCTATCGCCAGGCTATCGGGCGGCTTCTCCCCGATGCGATACAAAGCAGCCCGAGCCAAGTGCCATTTCAGATTATCCAGCGCTTCACTTTCATCATTTCCCCTCAGACCCACCCATGTGTAATAAGGCTGCCCATCAGGTTCTGCCAAGACAAAGGTAGGATAAGCGGAGACTTTATAGAGCTTAGCCAAGGAATCGCCTCCCGGCGTGGAATGCTCGCCACTGGCAGCCATGACCTTGAGGCGGATAAAAGAGTCTGTAAGCGCCACGAACTGGTCATTGGGCAGGATTTTTTTCTCTACCCACCGACAGGGACCGCACCATATGGCTGAGAAGTAAATAAACAAGGGCTTCTGCGAGCGCCTTGCTGCATCAAAAGCCGCTGGTATCTCCTTGAGAATCCCTTCCTGAGCCAGCATAGGCGCCCACAGAAGCATCCCAAGGCTTACCTTCATCTCAGCAAAGTTACACCCCATGTCTGAACCAGAGCTCCCCACTTGAGAATACTGTCGGAGAGCAGCCTATATAGGGTATATCCCCCCGAGCTCTCCTCCCTCGCTTACCTATGAAGTTTTTTTTGTATATTTGGACATGCTTTCGGTGACACCCCGGGCAGCGGAACGGATTCGCATGCTACAGATGGAAGAAGGGCATCCTGCCCCGCGCATCCGCATAGAAGTAAAAGCCGGCGGATGTTCAGGTCTGATGTATGACTTGCAGTTTGCCGAGGAAGTGCGCGAAGGGGAGCTGTCCTTCCAATCTGAGGGCATCGAGCTTATTGTCCCCAAAAAGAGCCTCCTATATTTGGTAGGCACGCAGTTGGACTTTACGGATGGGCTGGAAGGCAAGGGCTTTCATTTCATCAACCCAAACGCTACGCGCACCTGTGCCTGTGGCACAAGCTTTGCCATTTGACTGGTATGGAACG
>CAZZMF010000075.1:0-6345 GCA_964655255.1 uncultured Sphingobacteriaceae bacterium | reverse complement strand
GTGCAGGATCAGACCACCCCTTATACAGCTGGTATAGTGAACACAGCTGTGGGTAACTACCCCATTATAGAGGTTTTTGGCAGTCGCTCCCTCACTGAAAACCTTGTTGCCAAGGGCAATCAAACAGCACTTTTGCCTGATTTTGCCACAGATACACCCTTTGTAGGCGTGTATGGATGGGCTGGGGCAGGCTTTGAACCCTTCGGCTGGTATAGCAACTCAACGCCTGCGGAAAAAGCTCGCGCCCTTCGGTATGTGGATACAGTGCTGTGGTTTGCTGGACCCCGCCTTTTCAAAGCCCTGAACCTGCCTACCATCCAGCAGCCTACCGTTCCCACCATACAGATTGTGGAGAATATAGTCCTCAACCTCCAGACGGCTTCTACAGGCGGATTTACTGTGTATCCCAATCCCGCCCCCTTTCCTTTAGTCAGCATAGAGCATCCTTCTCTGCCGCTACAAAGGCTGGAGCTGTATCGCCTCACTGGTGAGAAAGTCGGTGAGGCGACTCCTGCTACACAAACAACGCATTATGTATGGGAGCTTCCCTCAGATATAGCGCAGGGGCTGTACATTTTGCGGATCCAGACTCCGGCGGGGAGCTTCTCACAGCGCTGGAGCTATACAAGCCCGTGAAGTTCCAAAAGAGGGCAGGCAAAGCTCTCGCCTGCCTGACTTATTTTGATAGGCGACTTTATGTGAAATGCCTACCTTTGCGCAGAATGAAAAACGCACCAACTATGCGAGCGACTGCGTACTACAAGAGAACAGCAGGTGTAGTAGGCCTTCTACTTAGCCTCACCCTGCTCACTAACTGCGCTAAGTTCAAGGGGGCGACCGTAACGGTAAATCCTAACCCTCTGGAAGTGCATGCCGACTCTGTGCGCTACACTGGCAAAGTCGTTATTCCCCCGAAGTCGGGCTTTCGTCCAAAATCCACTTACACTGGTAAGCTGGTTATCAAAAATGGTAATCAGCGGTACGACATCCGCACGATAACCATTTCAGCCGACCAGTATCCTAAAAAGCAACTCAAAAAGGAAGGCGCGACCCTTACAACCCAAGGAACTTTTGCTTTTCAGGAGGGGATGGATGGCGGCATGCTCGTCGCAGAAAACTCCTATGAGCGTAAAGGCAAAAACTTTGACTTGCCGGATTTTGACTTAGCACCGTGCTGCATCACTACCTCTCGGCTGGTCGATGCCCGACCTTATGTGCTTTTTGAGCAGCACACTTACACCTCTCGGCGGGATATTACACTGGAAGCTATCTTCCAGTTCCCTCAGAATGTGTACCTTATCCAGCCTACCGAGTATGAACGCCAGTCCATAAAGGATATCGTGGAGTTCCTGAAGAAGAAGTATCCGGCTACCTCTGTTACCTTAGCTGGATATGCTTCGCCGGAGGGGCGCTTCCGACGGAATCAGTTCCTCTCCCTCAATCGATACAAGGAAGTTCAGAAGTGGTTGATTGAGCAAATGCGCAACGAAGGCTACAAGGAGTATTTAGATTCTACCTTCTTCAAGGTCTCTGCGACGCCGCAAGACTGGGAAGGTTTCAAGCAAAACTTAGCGCAGACCTCTTTGCCTGAAAATGTCAAGCAGCAGGTTATCCAGGTGATTGCCTCCAACATGAGCCCTGATGCGAAGGAGCAGAAAGTCATGCAACTTGTGGGGGGTCCTAAGGAAGTGGAGTTTATTTTAGCGCCGCTGCGCCGTACCCACGTGCGTCTGCAAGGCTTCTCTGGACGATACACGGATGCTCAAATAGATAGCATTGCAAATGCCTTCCTCAGTGGGGCTATCTCTCAAGAGGCTCTGCATAATGCTTTGCAGCAAGAAGAGCTTTACTTTGCCACCACTCGCCAAACCGATCCGATGCGGCGCGAGCGCCTCTTGAAAGCCTACTCAGCTAAATACGGACAGGATCACCGGGCTCTGAATGATTTAGGCGCCCTTGCCATCCAAGCTGGGCGCTTTGACGAAGCGGCAGATTATCTCAACTCCGCTAATCGCCTCTCCTCCAATAACCCCGCCATCCTCAATAACCTTGGTCTTGTGTATGCAGCCCGACGAGAATATGCCCAAGCAGCTCAAAACTTCCAAGCCTCCTATGCAGCACGTCCGACTCCCGAAGCCGCTTTCAACTTAGGGGTGATTTATGAGAAAACCGCTCAGTACGCTGCCGCTGCGGAAGCCTTCAACAACGCCGCCGATCTGCCTGGCGCCCATTACAACGCTGGTCTGTCCCGCCTTCTTATGAATGACCTTGCTGGCGCCAAAGTGGCTCTGGAAAAAGCAGTCCAACAAGACCCTAATAATGCTATGGCCTACTACGTACTGGCTATCGTCGGCGCCCGTTCCGCTGATAATAACTTGCTGATTACTAACCTGCGCCGAGCCATCCAAAATGACCGTAATCTCGCTCAAAAAGCCCAGAAGGATCTGGAATTCCGCAAGCAGCGTGATTCGGCGGAGTTCAAGGCCGCTCTGAACCCATAATCACGAGACACACCCTTATTTATATGCCCCCCGCGCAAGCGGGGGGCTTTTTTTGTAGGTTTGCGGCATGGCGATACTCCTGGATGCCCACACAAAAGTCATCGTGCAAGGCTTCACTGGCAAGGAAGGCACTTTTCATGCCCAGCAGATGCTTGAATATGGCACCCGGGTAGTGGGGGGGGTGACGCCGGGCAAAGGTGGGCAGACACACTTGGGCTTACCTGTCTTCAATACAGTTGAGGAAGCTGTGGAAGCTACAGGAGCAGAGGCTTCTATTATTTTCGTACCGGCAGTCGGGGCGGCGGATGCTATCATGGAGGCAGCGGCGGCGGGGATTCGTCTGATTGTAACGATCACTGATGGCGTCCCCGTGCGTGACATGCTGCGTGTGAAGTATGTTCTTCAAAGCGACTATCCGCATGTACGGCTGATCGGTCCAAACTGTCCTGGCGTGATTACCCCTGGTCAGGCGAAAATGGGCATCATGCCAGGCTTCATCCATCGCCCAGGGTCTATTGGTGTGGTAAGCCGTTCAGGGACTTTGACCTATGAGGCTGTGTATCAAATCACTCAGATGGGATTAGGGCAATCTACCTGTGTAGGTATTGGCGGCGACCCTATCGTTGGTTCTAAGCACTTAGACATTATCAAGCTCCTTATGGAAGACCCCCAGACCGAAGCTATCGTGATGATAGGGGAGATTGGAGGCACAGACGAAGAGATAGCTGGGGAGTGGATCCGCGATCATGGGACGAAGCCTGTGGTGGCTTTCATCGCTGGACAAACGGCGCCGCCTGGTCGGCGCATGGGGCATGCTGGCGCAATTATTGCCGGCGGTAAAGGCGGCGCTAAAGAAAAGATGGACTTCCTCGCCAAGTGCGGCGTCCATGTGGTAGAGAATCCCGCAGAGATCGGGCGCACTGTCGCCCGGATATTAGGTAAAGCCGCCTAATAAAGCCCTGCATTTGTGATCTGAGGGGGCGGCGCCGCGCCTTATTATTTCCCGCAAAGCTGCACAATAGAAAAGCAAATAGGGTGCTTCGGTATAAAAAAACCCCCAGAGCTTGACCGCTCTGGGGCGATTTTTTGGGCTGAGGCACCAGTTTTTACGGGCTAATATGCGCTACCTTATGGGTTCTGACGCGCTCTTTGCCCTGCCATACAATGGTGTATATACCCTCAGGCAATCCCTGCCGAGGGATAGAGTTAGTGGTGAGGGAGCTGGCTTCCCACACTACCTGTCCTTGGGCATTTAGTAGCAGCAGACGCCCGTCCTGGGTAGGTACTTCCACGACCCATGCCGCCGGCTGCGTGTAGACATTCAGTGCAGATGTAGAACTGATGGTAACCAGTAGAGTGTCGCTGGCATTCCAGCCGCTGCCCGAGTAGCCGGAGCATCCGCAGGAAGGGAAGCCCACACCTTCTACCACTAAACGATATTGACCTGGCGCATTTGGAAATGTGCCGTTGAACTGTGCTGTGGGCATGCCTAAGCCAGTGGTCCATGTGCCACTGTGGGTATTGACCACAGACCCATTTGCGTCCAGTATGCGCAGAGTTGCAGGAGGGAAGCTACAACCACTAAAATCAGGCATTCCACCTCCCCCCCATCTTGCCGGTGTGAGGCTATCCTCTAACTGTACCATTACCATGAAAGCCTCCCCGGGGTTAGCTGCTGGCGGGGGAGGGGTTATCCATGTGACCTTTTTAGGTACGCGGCGAGCCTCGAGGGTCACATTAGCCGTTGAGAAAAAGGTGGGCGGCGGAGCTGCTTCATCCCCATAGTACGTGAAGTTTCGTACCAGAAATCCCCCCTCTCCACGCATACAGCGCCAGAAAAAGACTCCATTCACGGGGATATACCACGCACAGGGATCACACAGGGGGGCGAGGGGCCACATACTGCCGTCAATAGAATCTATTGTCGTACCCCACTGATTCCGATCACATAGTCCGTAGATATAGGGCATCATGGGATTGGTGCTGTCCGCCTGTGGGATATTGAAGGGGATGTTATTCGGTCCTACGGAGGGGAGGCAAGAATTCATCATGCCTGTATAGAGCCAAAAGCCATACAAGAAGCCCTCTGTGGGTTGTACGGTATAACCGATGTGGATGCTGCCGGTGAAAGGATTGATGTCAGAAGAAGAGACGGAGATACAGGTATTGCCGGGGTCAGGGAGCAGGGGATAATAAGGGCTATTGAGCAATCCCAGGGCAGCGGGACCGTTAGTAGGGGCGACTGTACTGATGCCAGAGGGCCACACACCATCTTGATCATAAATAGCGCGCTCACAGGAAAGCCCGGGCGCTTGGGGATCTACGTAATGAATAGCCTTCACGCCCGTGCAGCTATTTGGGATGAGGGTACCATAGCGCCCGTTGCGTCCGGCGACTTCACTTATGTAAGCAGGGAGCTGGTTATTGCCCCATGATATGCCGGTACCTTCTACTACGGCACCGGTCAAGGGGCGTTCGCCAAGGCTATGGGGTCCATAGCTATCGTACAGGAAAACCAGTGTATTCGGCACGGTCAAAGCAGAGTCGTAGAGGAAAGAGCCCGTCGTATCTGCGTTATTGGTGATAGTGCGCAGGGCGAGCGGCTGAATCGGGGTTTTATCCCCAATCACATAGGCACTATCCACTGGCGCTGCATCCGATCGGAAAAAGACTTTGACATAAACCTGATTGCCGCCATCTGTGCGGAATCGGATATTGCCGGTCGGCTGAAGTCCAAAAATCAGCCATGCTTCCCCGTCGGCATCGGTAGTAATGGTCCCATAGCCGCCCGCCGTGCTCAGGCTGGGATTAGTTGTAAGAGAAAATGTTTGGCTACTCGGATTGTAGAATATGGGGTTACCAGCACCAAAGTTTATGTTGTTGGAAGAAGGGGGCGTCTTTGTACTGTCCATGCGGCTGACGTACCGATAGGTGGTGTTAGGCTCCAGACCGGTGATGCGCAGCAGTGCGAAGTAGGGTAGTCGCGTGTTGGTCTGCGCAACCGCGCTCACCACATACCGTGGGATAATACTGCGAGCCGAGTCAATCTGCGCCCGTCCCCAGGAAGGGGATGTTTGTGCCCATAGCAGGGCACCTCCGAGAATGGCTGTCAGACGATACATATCACTGCAAAGATACCTGCGAGGCTGTAAAGCAGCGGTAATGTATGCGTACTGTAGGTATATATTGAGGTGACTGGCATGGGACCCAGCCCAAGGTCGCTGGCTTATCTGATCTCTCTGGCTTTCAGGCGGCGGTTTATAAGTAGTTAGCTTGCGACTAATACATGCGATGACAGTGATGCCAAAGGCGCCGGCCAAGCCAAAAACGAAAGTAAGACGAAAGGTGGGGACAGGTGCTATGCCCCCGTCCCCACCCTAACCAGTTGACCCTACTCCTCCGATTTATGGCTCACTGCCAGACCAGTCGGAAGGTCTCCATCCCTACGGGCGTCTCTACCTGCAGGAGATACAGCCCGGCTGCGGGTGGCGCAGGCACTTCATAGCTCCCCTCTGGGGTCGTACCGCCTCCCGCATGGATGAGCCGACCGCTCAGATCATACAACCAGAACCGCGGGCTGCCCTCAGCGAGGCTCCACAGCACCGTCGCCGACTCTCCCAACTGGCGCACCCGCTGCTCCACCATCAGGTGTGCGCCCTCATGCAGCAGCACTACCTCTGCTGGATTGCTCATCAGCACCGAACCGCTCGGAAGCGACTGCGACACCTGATAGATGTACCGTCCGGGCAGCAGTCCGCGGTCGGTGTGGGTATAAGTCTCCCCTTCTATCAGAGCGATGGTCTGCCATGCCTGAGCCTGTCCATCCCATCGCATGACGTAGAAG
>CAZZMF010000074.1:0-6407 GCA_964655255.1 uncultured Sphingobacteriaceae bacterium | reverse complement strand
GCTAAATACCGCATGGGGCGGTATAAAGTCAGCACTTCTTCCAAAGAGGCTTTGTACAAGTCTTCTATGGCAGTGCTCAGGGCTTCTTCGTATTGAGCGATGGACACGGTGTCGGGGAGGTAAGCTTCTATGACCCACAGACCGCCTTGATGCATTTGCCATAGGTAGGAGTTCAGGCGAGAGGCAAGGCGCTTCTCATGGACGAGCCGCTGAGTGAAAAAGCCACTTCTGGCTTCTCCAATAAAGTCATCCAGTAGATCCACTGCGTACATGACACCGTCTGCCGCTGGCGGCAAGCGATATGCCCATATCACGGCTTTTTGGGGAACGGGCGCTTCCCGTACAGTAAGCCGCTCGCCGAAGGGCAATCCTTCCACTGAGGGAACGACAGGCAGCGGACTACCTGCTTTGGGTCTGCCGTACAGGGCTTCTATCTGTTGGGTGATGCCTTCTTCTATGCCGCCCCCAGCGACGCATAAGACCGCATGGTGCGGAGCATAAAACTGTTCATAAAAAGCGTGTAATGCTGTATCGGGGATCGCCAGTACTTGCTCGGGGCTCTCGCCGATCACCATCCGTTCATAAGGGTGACCGGGAAAAGCCATTCGCATCAAATAGAAAAACCGGTCAGCATAGGGGGGATTGAGATAGCGCTGCCGAAACTCTTCTGCGACGACCTGTCGTTGGATTTGGATTTTTTCAGGCGTGAGGCGTAGATCAAAAAGCCGAGCCGCTTCCAGTTCCAACGCTAATCCTACTTGCTCGCGCGGCAATCGGGCATAATAGACTGTATAGTCTTTCCCCGTGTAGGCGTTGGTGCTGCCGCCGACCGCTTGGATTTTTTTGTCGTAGGCTATCTCGTCGTCTTCAAAAAGCAGATGTTCTAAAAGGTGTGCTACCCCGCAGGCATTTGAGGGTTCATGCGCAGCCCCAGCAGCATACCCCAGTACCACTGCCGAAAAAGGCGTGTCAGCAGGAAGAAGATAAACGCGCAGTCCGTTAGGGAGGGTCCAGTGCGTCATGTTTTGACCCCAAGAAGATCTAAGAGCCGCTCCAAGTCCTCTGCAGAGGCATATCGTATCCTCAGTTCGCCACTTCCGTCAGGTTTGCTTTTGAACTCCACCGGTGCATGGAGACGATAGGTGAGGGCTTTAGCTATTTCTGCTAAATGGATGTCCAGAAGGGAAGGCGCCTTGGAAGTTTTTTGGCTTTTATTTTGGTTTTTAGGGGTGGTGAGTTGGGCAATAAGGGCTTCTATTTGACGGGCGTTGAGACCTTTTTCCTGTATTTGACGGAAAACTTCCAGTTGTAAGTCTGGCGAGTCTAATGCTAAGAGGGGGCGTGCATGCCCTTCGGCAAGAGTACCTTCTTTGAGAGCTTTTTGGATCTCGGGAGGTAGCCGCAGCAGACGAAGGGTATTAGCCACGGTTGGGCGGCTCTTGCCTACATAACGGGCGACTTCTTCTTGCGTCAAACCGCACTCTTCCATGAGCCGCTTGTACGCCATGGCAAGCTCTATGGGGTTGAGATTTTGGCGCTGGACATTCTCTACGAGGGCAAAAGTCAAAAGTTGGGTATTATCGGCAGTGCGTACGTAAGCGGGGATATGCGTGAGCCCGGCGCGTTGGGCAGCGCGCCAGCGGCGCTCCCCAGCAATGATTTGATACTTTTCGCCGACTGCCCGTACAGTAATAGGCTGGATCAGTCCGTGTTGGCGAATGGACTCCGCCAGCGCCTCTAACTCCTCTTCGTCAAACTCCAGCCGCGGCTGGAAAGGGTTGGGTTCAATCGCTTGAATGGGAATCTCCTGCACAGCGTGGGATTTTTCTATGACTGATTCTTCTATGGGCAGGATGGCGCCCAGCCCGCGCCCCAGTCCTCGAGCTTTCATGCAGGAATAGGGATGTTGTTTCGTTTGAGGATTTCCTCCGCTAAGCTCAAGTAATCCTGCGCCCCGCGGGAGTTGGCGTCATATTGGATGACGGGCTTGCCGTGGCTCGGCGCTTCACTGAGTCGGGTGTTGCGCTGGATAACCGTCTGAAACACAATCCCTTCAAAGTGATGCGATACTTCCTCTACCACTTGGCGAGAGAGGCGCAAACGGGCATCATGCATCGTTAGCAGAATCCCTTCAATAGTCAAACTGGGATTCAAGCGCTGCTGCACAATCTTGATAGTATTGAGAAGCTTGCCCAGCCCCTCCAACGCAAAGTATTCACACTGAACGGGAATCAGCACGCTATCAGCCGCAACAAGAGCATTTACAGTGATAAGCCCCAAAGAAGGCGCACAGTCCAGTAAAATAAAATCGTACGCATCCCTAATGGGCTGTATAGCATGACGCAGACGATACTCCCGCTGAGGCAGATTGATCATATCCACTTCCGCCCCGACTAAGTCTATGTGCGCTGGAATAAGGTGAAGGTTCTCCAACCCCGGAATGCGGTGTATGAGGGGTTGAGGGTCCTCTAAGTTCCCTAAAATGACATCATAGATCGTCTGAGTGACATTACGGGGGTCTATGCCGAGCCCAGAGGTGGCGTTGGCTTGCGGGTCTACGTCTATCACTAAGACCTTGAACTCATAAACGGCAAGCGAAGCCGCCAGGTTGATAGCCGTTGTGGTTTTACCGACGCCGCCTTTTTGGTTGGCGATGGCTATGACTTTGCCCATTGCCCTACAAAGCTACGGAAAGGCTGCGTACTTTTCCCGTGAATATGGTGCATAGTCGGTGGATAGTCATCTCTGGACTGCTGATTTGGGGGTGTCAGCGGGAGGCACCCTTACCATCTGATACCCTAAGGATTGGTCTTTTAGCACCCTACGCCAGTTTAGACCCCATCTATGCCCGAGACCAAATCAGCGTGTGGCTGGTCCAGCAGCTTTTCAGAGGTTTAGTGGGCTATGATTCTGAAATGCGCCTTGTCCCTGATGCAGCAAGCCGTTGGGAGGTCAGCGCCGACGGACAGACTTATAGGTTTTATCTCAGGACAGATTTGACCTATGCCCGGCATCCGCATCGGCACTTGCGCGCAAGGGATGTGGTGTACAGTTGGCATCGCCTCGCCAATCCCCGCTCAGCTTCGCCTGGAAGCTATCTATTCCGGGGAATCATAAAAGGCTGGGCTGAATACGAACAGGGTAAAGCCTCTACTATTGCGGGGCTGCGCATTCTGAGCGACAGCGTGTTAGAAGTTCAGTTAGAAAAGCCCTATGCGCTTTTCCTGCACCTACTGACGGTGCCTTATGCGGCTATTGTGCTTCCTGAAGCAGCGGAGAGCCTTGGGCGGGCTTTTGCCTATGCCCCTGTGGGACTGGGCGACTTCTATCTACTTCATGAAGAGCGAGGGCGCCTCTTGGTACTGAAAAGAGACACAGGCGCCGTACGCAAGCTGGTTTTCCGCTGGTACGCTAACCGCCTCTGGGCATGGGAAGCCCTCAAACGCGGAGAAATAGACGCCTTTGAGGGGACAGACCGAGCTTTGGAATATCTGCTGGCGCAAAACAATGATTGGAAGAGGTTCGTAGAGCGCCTCTCTATCCCCCAAGTAGGGACAGAATACCTTGGCATGGATATTCGTTCGGAGAGCCCTTTTGCTGATAGAGCGGTGCGTCATGCTCTGCGAGCGCTTATCCAGCGCCTTCCCCTCAAAGAGGCTCTGGGCTTAGACTGTACGCCAGCAAGCTCGTTTATTCCGCCCCCTTTGCTGGATACGCTGAAGGTGGCCATGAAGTCGCCGCCTTCTATTGATCTGTCAGTGCTTCGGAAAATCAACTTGACCCTGTACGCATCTCCAGCTTTTCGGGAACTGTGCGAATACCTCCAGACTGCCCTCGCCCGCGAGGGGATCACTCTGCATGTGGAGTACTTACTGGGACCGTCCCTGCGCGAGCAGATTGCTAAAGGCACGATCCATCTCTGGAAGGGCAGTTGGTTGGCAGACTTTCCTGAGGGGGAAAACTTTCTTATACTTTTTGAGTCGTCGCAGCAGGTGCCCGTTGGACCAAATACCACACGATTTGCGCATCCGCTCATGGATAGCCTTATTCATCAGGTGCGCCGCACCACCGACGAGAAGCAAAGGCGCTTTCTATACACTCGGGCAGAGAGCCTCATCACAGCCGAAGCCCCAGTGATTCCTCTCTATCACGCTCATGGCGTGTGGTTCGTACATAAGCGAGTGCGAAACTTTCCCCGCAGTCGCCTTCCTGTATGGCTGCCCCTGCGAGAAGTGAAGCTTGAACCGCAGGGAATGGAATGGTGATGCGCCGCCTTCCAAACAAAGCTAACGGTCTAATCCAATCAGGGAGACAAAGAGCGGGATAAGACGGATATGTACGATTGCCTCTGGGTATCTCTGACCCAGAAACCCACCCAAGTCGTGGGGCGAAAGTTTTCACAGACGAAGCGTCGCACGGCATCATCTGGGAAAGGGTAAGGGTGTCCGGGTGTGCAGCAGCTATGGGGTACGGGGACTATACGACCTAAGCCTTCTGTACAACTCAAGGGCGGCTTTTGTCCCTTGCACGCCATCGTATCGTCAAACGCTACGACTTCTACGATAGCGGCGGCGTCTTTGACGAGGTGCCATCCCCAGCGGGTATGCCCGGGAAAGTAAATCTCATACGGCAGGGCACCGCATAAACACGGACTGCCTTGGGTCAGGGCAGAGCGGTCGTTTTTCCCGAAAAAATCTACCCACCGATAATCCCGAAAAAAGTATGCATAAGTACCTGCAAATCCCACGACGACTTTGGCGCCGCGTGGCACATACCTATCTATGGGGAGGGGTTTTTTGCCAAAGAGAAAGTACCTATACCGCTCATCCCAGCCTTGGGTGAGGGTAGCTTTGATAGGTCCTAAGAGGGCGCGCCATCGCCCAGCAAAGCCCTCTGGATGGAGGGGTATACCATGAGCAATCAAAGCCACCGCCAACCCACCGACCCACAACGGCGCCCGGCTCAAAGCGTATCCTACGCCAATAGCCAGGGTCGTCATCGCTGGCAGCATGAAGCGGTTGCTTACCAAGGCGCCCTCTGCCATATCCCCTCCTGCGTGGAGGTTATATCCCCCACTGAGTAAGAGAGCAATAGCTAAAAGCATCCATTTATCCGCATGATGGCTACGGGCAAGGCGCCAAAACCCGTATAGACCTAATCCCCACAGAGGCAGATTGTACAGGATGTGAAAGCCTGTACAGGAAGCGCCATTTATCCAGCGGTATCGAAAGGGAATATCGGCGACCTTCAAAAGGTAGGTATGCGGCACCCAGTCCCCGTAATAGGCTTTTCGGAAGAGCGTTTGTCCAGCGGCGACCGCTAAACCCGTCAGGAGAGGCGGTACCATCTCTCGTAAGCTTTTCTTCTGCACAAAGGATGCCGTCAGCCATAACCCGCTCCCCCAGAGGAAAAAGTCCATCCGTAGAAGCGTACCCAGCATCACATACACAGACGCCCGTAGAGTGCTGGGGAAGGAAAGGATACTTTCCCGCAAAAGGTAAGTGAAAAGCACTGCCAAAGCCCCCGTTTCCAGCCCGGCACTGTGCCATACCCACACTGGAGGTAGCAGGGCGAGGGTGCCCATAGCCCATAAGCCGGTTCTCTCGTCATGTAGTTTTTTGCCGATGGTGTATGTCGCAAGCAGGTGGAGTGCCGCCGTGAGTAGCCCCGTGAGCAAAATAGGCAGAGCTGCATATTCTGGGGGAATGCCTATCCATAGCCAAAATGCCATGTACAAAGTCCAGCCGAGGTTTGTGATGCCTTCTACTTTTTCGGCGCTGCAGTGCCAGATGAGACCGCACCCCTCCACTAAGCTGCGAGCATAACTGAGCGAAATCATCGCATCGTCCATGAGCAGAAAGCGTACGATGCGCCCCCCTTCCCACTCCGCATGATAAATGAATATAAACGCCAACATCATGCTCTCCGTGAAAGCCAAGATACCTACTTTGAGGAGGGTAGGGAGAGCGGCTTTCATCCATGCGAAAGTTCAAATAATCCTGCGACTACTTCGGTTTTGTGCCAGGGGGGTGTGGTCTGCAAAAAACAAGGGCGCACCGACTTGCATCGGTGCGCCCCGGGGTAGGTAAGCTGCGTATCAGCGGCTATGGTCTGCCTTGATGAGGCGAAGTGTGCGGGCTTCCCCACCGAAGGTCACCACAGCGTTATAGTTGCCGACAGCGAGGCGGCTCAGGATAGGGGTGAGGTCTATTTGATGGGTGCCTGCGGAGAGGGTGTATTCGTTTTTGAAGGCGAGTTTGCCCGCAGCGTCATAAACTTGGAAGTCTAACAAGCCACTCGTAGGCAGGGTGACTTGGAGGGTACCTTCATTGACGACTGGCTGCGGGTGCAGTTGCACAGAGAAGGTCTCCCCAGCGCCGGGCAGCGTGGCTTCTACGGTGTTGGAG
>CAZZMF010000073.1:0-6413 GCA_964655255.1 uncultured Sphingobacteriaceae bacterium | reverse complement strand
TAGCTTTTATGCTTACCATTCAGGAGGGAAGCTACCTAATGCCGGAAGGGGCTTTAACAAGCTTGTCGTGGATCCTCGCGATAATCCCTATGTGAAAAATAAGGAGTCTAAGGAAAAGACGTGGGAGTACTTTACCTTTAACATGACGCCTGCGGTCGCTAATCTCGCTGTCCTGTATAAGTATATCAACGACGTTTATGTGGTTGAAGCGGAGATTCTCAACCTTCTTAAATCCAAGCTTGGACAGGTCACTTTCAAGATAGACTCTCTTGTGCTTATGGATGCGCCTCGGTCTGAGATTGTTGTGGCGGGGATGAAGTTTGAGACGCGAGTCTTTGTTGCGGCTACCTCATCTGAGGCTAAGCCTATCTTTTCTGGAACTGGCACTATGAAGTTAGAGGGTGGGGGCTATTCAGCTATATTCAGCATACCTGCGTCTGCGGCTGTCATCCCCCCGGGACAGCGCAAGGGTAAGCAAACCTACACTATAACCGCTCGGGTGCCCAAAGCCGACGGTACTTTTCAGGAGTTTCGCCTCCAGAAGAGTTTTGAGGTTGTCAAGCCCGAGATCGTTGTTACCTCTGCTGCTGTTCAGTTATTGTATGCGGAGTGCGGCAACGATTTGAATATTGATGTGCCTGCACTGGGAGAACTTTATGATCCGCGTGTAACTGCTGATAATGCTCAGGTCATACAGTCCAAGCAGAGCAAGAAGAAGTTTCGTGTTGTGCCTCGGGCTGGTGCTAAGACCTGCCGTCTGACTGTGGCTACCAATACAGCAGGGCAACTTGTGCAGTTGGGTACCTTAGACTATAAAGTGGTGCCTCCTCCGCGCCCTTCCCTCAGGGTGTATGTGAATAATGAGCCTTACAACGGCGTTTCGCCCGTCCCTCGCACTGCTACGGTGAGAATCCAAGTTGTTCCCGACAATGATTTTGCTAAGTCCCTTCCAGAGGATGCCCGTTATTTCATAGATAGAGCTGAGGTGAAGGTCGTCAAGGGTCTGGCGGGCGCTTCCACCATCGGTAACTTGGGCAACAGTAAAGTCGCTGCTAGTCCTTCCATCACCGTAGATTTGACTAACTATGCTCGAACCCTCCAGCCCGGGAACGTGCTCTATGTTCAGTTCAACGATATTTTCCGGGTAAACTTTCAGAATAAGAACGTGAAAGAAAACTTTTCCATCACCGAGCTAACCTTTCCAATCACCATCGGAAAATGAATATTCAGCCTATGAAAAGACTACTTGTTTTTGTCAGCCTTGCGTTGGGGCTAATGTATGCGCAGTTTCCACCTCGGGTGGATGACCATTTTTGGCGCAAAAAGGTCGTGCTCACCATAGACCTGCGAGAAAAGATAAATGTCCCGATTGAAGCAGGGCAGGCCCCGTACCGCCTCTACACCAACTACAGCATGGATAGCGTTACAGACAAATCCCCTTACTCTAATCGCGAAGGCTTGATTGTAGCACTTCTCAAAGGATACAAAGAGGGCAAGTTTGTCGGGTACAGTCCTAAGAACCTGTATCAGCAGGTTTCTTTTGAGGACTTTGATGCTCGTTCGCGTCGTATTGAGGCGGGTGGGGACGCTGCCGCTGAAGGTGGAGAAGAAGAGGGTGTAGGAGGCGAGGATGAGTTTGGTGCTGATGAGTTTGGCGATGATGTTGGCGCCGATGCCGGCATGGAAGGAGGGATTGATTCCCCCCCTACCGCAGAAGGTGGCACAACCCCATCTGCTGAAACTCAGTTTCCTTATCTCAAATACTACCGAACCCTCATTCGGCTCATAGAAGATCGCATATTCGACAAGAATCGTTCCGACATGTACTATGACATGCAGTATATTTGCTTAGTTCTGGTTGATCCGAAGGGTGCTATTCCTGAGGAGGACAGGATTTGTTTTCGTTACATAGATGTGATGGATGTGTTGGATGATACCCAGTGGCGAAACCGAGCCAACGATGCACAGGACCGTTCGCTTCGTGAGATTATAGAGCTTCGCCGTTTCCGTGGGTATGTCACCGTAGTCTCAGGGGAGGAAGTTCGCACCTTAGATGAAGCTGAACTCCGCCGTACGCAGATGGTTGAGTTTGAGCACAATCTTTGGACCTTCTAAGGTTTTTGTTTGTCCATTCTTAGAGCGCCGCCCCTCTCGATGCTTAGCGAGAGGGGTTTTTTCTATTACCTTTGCGCTGTGTCGGTTGCCTTTTGGTTCGCCTTGGGCGGGCTGCTGTTAGTGTTTTTTACGCTGGCTGCTTATGCCACCCTTGCCGAGCGTAAGATTTCGGCATGGCTGCAAGACAGAGTCGGGCCTAATCGCGTGGGACCGTGGGGATTGCTTCAGCCCCTTGCCGATGTTCTCAAGCTTATCTTCAAAGAATCTTTTCAACCCTCGGCGAGCTATCGTTTCTTGCAGATTGTAGCCCCCGTTTTGATGGTTACGCTGGCAGTAGGGGCTTTGGCGATTTTGCCCTTGTCGCCCTATCTGCAAGTTTTTAATGGAAGTATTGGCATTCTTTACCTTCTTGGTGTGCTGTCTTTAGCGGTGTATGGGCTATCTTTGGCAGGATGGGCGACAGGGAGCAAGTACTCTCTGCTGGGAGGACTGCGTAGTGGGGCGCAGGTTATCTCGTATGAACTTTCCTTAGGAGCCGCTCTTCTCAGTGTGCTTCTGCTTACAGCGTACCTTATGCCGGGCGAAAATCCCCTTCTGCCCCGTACTATCGTGGAAGCCCAACGGCAAGGCTGGTTTTTTCTACTGAATCCTCTGGGGTTCGTCATCTATGTCATCGCTGCATTCGCCGAAGCGAATCGTGCGCCCTTTGACCTTGTAGAGGCAGAGCAAGAACTCGTCGGAGGCTATCACACTGAATACTCCGCCATACGGTTTGGTGCTTTCTTTGTAGCGGAGTATATGAACATGATTACTGCCTCGGCGCTAATCTCTACATTTTTCTTTGGAGGGTACCTCAGCCCTTTTGATGGTATCTTAGGGGTGCAAAATTGGCAGCCTCTCTGGCAGAATGTCTGGGGCATAAGTTGGCTTTTTGTGAAGACCATTTTTTGGGTCTTTGTGTTTATATGGGTACGCTGGACACTTCCCCGCTTTCGGTATGACCACCTGATGCGGATTGGGTGGAAGGTCCTTCTGCCACTGGGCGTGGCGAACCTCATAGTTTTGGCAGGATTATTGTTACTTATCTAAAAAGCTATGGAGTCCGAGTTCTCCCCAAAAGCCCGCGAGATTATCTCGCAAAGTCGGGAGGAGGCGATTCGCCTGGGTAATGACTACGTGGGCTTAGAGCATGTTGCTCTCGCGCTCCTGCGCGAGGATGATGACAATAGTGTTCTCCAGATGCTTCTCAGCTTGGGTGCGCCGGTGCGAGAGATGCGTCGCTACTTGGAAGAGTGGGTGCGTCCTCCGCAGGTGCGTCCTGTAAGTGGGCGGATCGCTCTCTCTAAACAAGTGGAGCGCGTTTTTCGTCAAGCCTCGTTAGAGGCTCATCGCCTGCAGTCGAGTCAGATTCAGCCAGAGCATATCTTTCTGGCTATTTTGAGACAGACTGATTCGCCTGTCACGCAGCTTTTTGAGAAGTATAGTATTTCTTACGCTGTTGTGCAGGCGGAACTTGAACAGAAGCCTGTCACGGATATGGCATCGTCGGAGCCGCTTGATCCGGAGCCGCCTTTGCGTGGAGGGCGCAGTGGAGGCTCTTCGCCGAGTAAGTCTACCAGCAGTCGCTCGCGCACGCCCATCTTGGATAACTTTGGACGAGACCTTACCCGCATGGCAGAAGAAGGTAAGCTCGACCCTGTCATTGGTCGTGAGCGGGAGATAGAACGGGTAGCCCAAGTCCTTAGCCGCCGCAAGAAAAATAATCCAGTTCTGATTGGGGAGCCGGGCGTCGGTAAAACTGCCATAGTGGAGGGGCTTGCACTGCGTATTGTTCAGCGTAAAGTTAGCCGCGTGCTTTTTGGGAAGCGGATAGTGGCGCTGGATTTGACGGCATTAGTGGCGGGCACGAAGTATCGGGGGCAGTTTGAAGAGCGGATGAAAAGTGTGCTCGCCGAACTGGAAAAAGCCCCCGAAGTAATACTCTTTATTGATGAGCTCCATACCATCGTCGGTGCAGGTGGGGCTTCTGGGTCGTTAGATGCCTCTAATATATTCAAGCCTGCGCTGGCGCGCGGGGAAATACAATGCATCGGCGCCACGACGCTGGATGAGTATCGGCAGTATATAGAGAAAGATGGCGCTTTGGAGCGGCGTTTCCAGAAGATCATGGTAGATCCGCCCACTGAGGAGGAGACGCTGCAGATCCTCATGCAGCTTAAGGACCGCTACGAAGAGCACCATCATGTCATCTATACCGATGAAGCCATCAAGGCGTGTGTCCGTTTGAGTGGGCGCTATATCACTGACCGGCAGTTTCCCGATAAGGCGTTAGATGTGCTGGATGAAGCCGGTGCCCGTGTGTATATGGCAAATATTCAAGTGCCACCCCAAATATCGGAGTTAGAGGCGAAGATTGAGGAGATAAGGGAGAAAAAAGCCCAGGTGGTGCGCAGCCAAAGGTATGAGGAGGCGGCTCAGCTTCGGGATATGGAGAAGCGCTTGCAGGAGAAGTTAGAGGCGGAGAAAATCAAATGGGAGGAGGAGCTCAAGCACAAGCGCTTCAAGGTAGATGAAGCGGATATAGCGGAGGTGGTGGCTTCTATGACGGGGATACCCGTGCAGAAAATCGGCGAGGGGGACATGCAGCGCTTAGCTAATATGGAAGCGGCGTTGAAGGAGCGGATTATTGGTCAAGATGAGGCTATTGAGCGGGTTGTTCGCGCGGTGCGTAGGGCTCGCGCCGGCTTCAAGAATCCTCGCAAACCTATCGCTTCATTTATATTCTTAGGGCAGACAGGTGTAGGCAAAACGGAGCTTGCCCGCGCCTTGGCCGAGTATCTTTTTGAAGGGGCGGATGCGCTTATTCGGATAGATATGTCTGAATACATGGAAAAGTTCTCGGTCTCTCGCCTTATTGGGGCGCCGCCGGGGTATGTCGGCTATGAAGAGGGCGGGCAACTCACAGAAAAAGTTCGCCGTAAGCCTTACAGCGTTGTGCTCCTTGATGAGATTGAAAAAGCCCACCCAGATGTCTTCAACATTCTCCTGCAGGTGCTGGACGATGGCTCGCTTACAGATGGACTTGGGCGCCGAGTAGATTTTCGCAATACCATCATCATCATGACCTCCAATGTGGGGGCGCGTGAGCTGCGGGAGTTCGGTACGGGGGTAGGTTTTATGACCGCTGCCCGCAAGGAACGCAGCCAAGAAGCCGTCCGTCAAGTGTTAGAGGGGGCGCTCCGTAAAGTCTTTCGCCCAGAGTTTCTCAACCGCATAGATGATATTGTGGTCTTCAATCCGCTGACTAAAGCGCATGCTCGGCAGATTCTGGATATCCAGCTCCGAGACTTGGAAAAGCAAATCCAGGAAAACGGCTGGGTCTTGGAGGTTACGGAGGCAGCTAAGGAGTTTTTAGTGGAGCGCGGCTTTGATGAACAGTTTGGGGCGCGACCGCTGCAGCGGGCGATTCAGCGCTTCCTCACCGATAAGCTCGCTGATGCCGTTATTCTACACGGTATCCAAGGCCCAGCTCGCTTTATAGCGGATCTTTCCGAGGATAAGACTACCATAGAAGTCAAGTTGGGTGAGCTTACACCTTCTGCGTGAGGTACCCTTGGTTTTACCTGCTGGCATTATGGCTCTACGGGCAACCTGTCTTGCCCGACTCGCTCAAAGAGCTTTTTGAGAAGGACTTTGCCTTTGATATTGTGGTGGTGAGAAGCTTTCCGGTAGAGCCCACCCCCACGGATACATATCCGCTGTCGCCTTTTTTGTCGGGGCACTGGCGAGTAGGTGCTGCGTGGCATGTGCGGGTGTATAAAGCGTTGGGGTTGACCGTACAAGGGGGATATGCGTGGTACCGGCATGTTTTGAGAGCGACTACTGCCAGCGTAGCCCCCTATGCCAACCTCATGCCTGATGGCTACCGATGGCTCAAACTGCGCCAAGGAGCGATTTATCTTGAGAGTGGGCTGCACTGGCGCAAGCAAAAAGAGAGGGAGCTTTTTCCGCGCTTTTGGATAGAAGCGGGGGGATGGGTGCAGCGCCAAGTAGGTAGTAGCCTCAAATATGTCGCTTTGCGTGAAGGGCGCACAGAAAAGGTACGCTGGGATATACCGCGGATTTTTTCGCTATGGCAAGCAGGCGCCTATTTGCAAGTAGGGCGGCAGTGGCTCGGTGCCAGCGTCTTCTACCACCTTCTGCCGATTTTTCCCACCGGACGCCATCCTTCTGACCCCAGCCGTGGCTATCCGGCTTTTTCTCGCTGGGAAGTCGGCTTCCTGATCGCTATATGAGAA
>CAZZMF010000072.1:0-6414 GCA_964655255.1 uncultured Sphingobacteriaceae bacterium | reverse complement strand
CATGGGTTAGCTGAGGGGCGGGCGGCGGCGCCGAAGGCGCCGCCGCCCGCCCCATCAAAAAACACAGAAATGCGCCGCTTTAGCTGCCTATATGCCCGCCCGTACCGCTCTCCACTGGTGCTTATTAGACGAGACTTTTACCACAGCGCACTTGCACGCACGGGAGGTCTCGTCACACATCTCGTAAATAAGCCAGATGAGGTCTTTTCAGCCAGAGATAACCTTATAAAAAAGCTTTGGCTCAGGGGGCCGTAGGCTTTTCAGAAGGGGATTTATGCTTATCGTCGGCTTTAGCAGTTTTCTTACACTGAACTAAATCCCCTTCTTGATGGAGCTAATACAGACAGAAGATGTGCGGGAGGGGATAATGGCATTTTGCAAGAAATGCAAACCGCTCTGGAAAGGACGCTGACTGGCTTTTTATGGTTGATAGCCATATTACCTTATGGTGCGACGACGCCTGCTTAGTATTGCTCTCCTATCGGTAGGGCTGGCTCAGGAAGACTCATCAGGTGTGGTGCGGGTCCAGCGGAGCCTTTTCATTACTCTCGGGGGGTGGGCAGGCGCCAACATAGCTACGGGATCGTGGCAAGCCTTTTCTGCGCGCTCCTCAGAAGGCCAGCGTTATATGGGCTATCAAGCCCTCGGCTGGGGGGCTGTCAATGGTACGATAGCTGGTATAGGTGCGCTAATGGCTCACCGACAGCGTTCACATCCCAAAAACTGGAGACGAGAGCGGCAACGGATACGCCGTCTTCTGTGGATCAACGTTGGACTGGATGTGGGTTACATAGGGGCAGGAGCGCTTTTAGCGAGTCAATCTGATGGGCGTTTGCGTGGTACAGGGTATGGCATCATGCTGCAAGGCGGAGGGCTGCTGGTCATAGATACATGGCACGCCCTGCGCCTAAAAGAGCGATAATGCTACGAGAAATACGGCGGCGGGTCTTCATACCAGAGCCCTGGTCAACTACGCGCCTTTGAGATGGATTCCCATGGCAGGAGGCTTTCGGCGGCTTTTTATCGTGGAAGCAGAGTACTCATCACAGCTTGCGCAGCGTTAAGTGCTGCAGGTGCATCTCCGAGGAGTTCATGAAGTCGTCGCAGTTTGCTTTTGACCACATCGGCTTGTACGATCTGATGCTGTAGGGCAGTGGCGACCTTAGACGCAGTGCATTCGCTCTGGATAAGCTCTGGAAAGACAGCCTCATTCAGAATAAGATTAGGTAGCCCAATAAAAGGCACACGAACCAGCCGCTTAGCGATGTGATATGAGATGGGGTTGCCCCGATAGAGGATGATTGAAGGCACTCCGAGCAGCGCTGCCTCCAGCGTGGCGGTACCAGAAGTTATCACCGCTGCGGTGGCGCCTTTGAGAAGCTGAGGCGTTTGCCCTTCTATAAGGGGAAGGTCTGGGGCATATTGACGATATAGGGCTTCGGGCAAGTGAGCGACCTTTGAGACGAGAAAATCCCATTCAGGCAGTAGGTCCTTCACCCCCCGCATAACGGGCAGGATGTTTTTCACCTCATGCAACCGACTACCCGGCAGCAGTGCAATATAGGGTTTATGCCATTTCAGTGGCGTTACACTGCGTAGCCTCTCCACAAGTGGATGTCCCACATATTGAGCATCTATGCCGTATCGGGCATAAAACTCTGGTTCAAAAGGTAGAATACACAATACCTGCATCCGTGGGTCCCGCAAGTGTCGGACGCGCCCGGGATTCCATGCCCACAGTTGAGGGGGAATGAAGTAAGTCACCCCTATGCCCTGTCGTACAGCCCACCGTGCCAGACGCAGGTTTAGCCCCGGATAATCCACCAGCACCAGGCGATGAGGGCGATACTCGGAAATATCCCGCTTCAGCTGTCGATATAGACGAATAAATCGCGGGAGGTTTCGGAGTACTTCTATGAAGCCCACGACCGCATAGTCACGCCAGTGTATAAAAATCTCTACCCCTTGGGCTGCCATGAGCTCACCCCCCATGCCCCGCATTTGAAGGTGGGGATATAGAGAACGGAGAGCAGCTATTACAGCACTGGCGTGCTCTTCGCCAGAAAGCTCACCGACTACCCAGTACAAACGAAGGGGCTCCACTAAGCGAAGGTAGCTCGCGCCAACGGCTCACAAATAAGCTTATGCGAAGGTGACAGGACTCATAGACTTGTTTAGGGACTGACGACGAACGTCGCACAGGTCTGACCCGTCCATTTTCAGTAATGTATACTGCGACATAGTACAATCCCTCTGATAAGTCGGCTAAGGGGATAGACAGGGTTTCGCCTACACCGGCAAGGGATAAGGTTATACCAAAGACCCCCATTTGCTTTTCTATTGTGCAGCCTGGTAGGAAATAATAAAGTGCTGGCAGAGAGTAGGCTATGTGGGGTGCGGCGGCGCCGAAGGCGCCGCCGCACCCCCTCAAAAGGCAAAAAAAACGCACCACTTTGACATTTCCCCAAATGCATTTTTTGGAGGGGAAGGCAGAGTATGCTGATGCTGGGAAATGCATGGGGTACGACCTCATCCCAAAAAGTCTATCCGCTTTCTACCTATCCCTGCAGGCTCTGTATGATGCGCCGCAGTTCGCGAATCTCGTAATCTTTGGATTGGAGGCGCAATTCATATTCGTGGAGAAGGTCCAGAGGTACGTAGTTTTTGAGCCAATCGGCTTTGAGTAGGTCGCAAGCGTCCGCTGCAGGGAGAAGCACCGCAAGGTAATAGTCCCCGTGCGGAAATATGCTCAGGAAATACAACTGCTCTTCGCCCCGAGCGTCTTTATTGGTAATGAAGCCATGCCATGGACGCCCCCGCCCGATCACCGACCACATGTCCATGAAGGTTTGGGGTGAGGTGCGCTCACTGCGCAAAATGCGCGCCGACCGACCAATAAAGTTCTCTGGCGTATACCCCAGCATCTGCAGGAGAGCTGGACTTGCCGCTTGGATAATGGCTTGTTTGTCTGTAAGGAACCAAGGAAGCGTGTCAAAGTGCTCGCCATAGGCTTTCCCCCCCTGCTCTAACTGGCGAAGCGCTTCACGAAGACGCTGAGCTTGGACTTTCTGTCGCGTGATGTCAAACGCCACGCCGATGTACTTATACGGCTTGCCGGTGGTATCCAGTACAGGCGTTATAGTCAGATAGACCCAAAAAGTCGTGCCATCTTTGGCTTTATTCTGCACTTCGCCCTGCCAGACGAAGCCGCTTTTGATACGGTCCCACATTCGTTCAAAAAACTTTGGCGGGTGCGCCTCGCTGCGAATGATACTATGCGGCTGTCCGATAAGTTCTTCTTTGGTGTAGCCCCACACATAAGTAGCCTCTTCATTGACAAAAGTGATGCGTCCCTCAGGGTCAGTTTCGGAGACGATAGCGGCGTTATTGAGGGCGTTGATGCGTCCTGTGAGTTCCAGTTGGGTCTCTAAAAGCTGGGATTGGATTTCCTCAAGCTGTTTAGCATAGGCGGAGAGGGAACGCTCTTTTTCTTGGGCTTCTTGCAGGAGCTGGCGTATGCGTTCGGCTTGGCGCTTCTGAGCGGTGATGTCAAAAGCCACGCCGATAAACTTGAAGATAGCGCCTTCCGGATCGCGAATGGGGGTAATAGTGAGGAGTTGCCAGAAAAGGTCGCCTTTGCGGGATTTATTCAGGACTTCGGCTTGCCATACGCGCCCTTGGAGGATGGTATTCCACATCTCTGCCCAAAACTCAGGGGGATGATGCCCGCTTTGCAGGAAACGCAGATTTTGCCCTGCCACTTCCTCCCACTGATAGCCCCAGGCCTCTAAGGCAGCAGAGTTAGCGTAGAGGAGGTTGCCTTGAAGGTCGGTCTCCATCAAATAAGCGGCATTACCGACCGCCATGATCTGCCCGCGCAATTCGGCTTGGGCTCGGCGCAGCTCTTCTGCATAAGCGCGCAGTTGTTCCTCCTGCTGGATCTGCGCTGTGAGGTCAAAGCTTACCGCGATATACTTGACCAGGCGCCCACGAGTATCCAAAACAGGCGTTATCGTAGAAGCTATCCAGTAAAGCGTGCCGTCTTTGCGCTTATTACAAAAGATGCCTTTCCAGACTTGCTTTTCGGTAATAGTCTTCCAAAGCTCCTTGAAAAATGCCTCATCATGCCTATCAGAACGCAAGATAGCATGCGTCTGCCCAAGAAGCTCTTCACGCGAATAGCCGGAAATGGCACAAAAGGCTTCATTGACGAAAGTGATGCGCCCCTCGGGATCGGTCTCGGCGACGATAGCGGCATTATTGACGGCACTGATTTGTCCGCGCAACTCTACTTGGGTACGGCGCATTTCCTCTTGGGCGGCTTGCAACTGCTGGGTGTAAATGCGAAGCTCCCGCTGCTGTGCCTGAGAAAGCTCCAACGCCGAACGAAGTTCCTCTTCTTGGCGCTTTTGGGCTGTGATGTCAAAGCCGACCCCAATATATTTGAGGACTTTCCCCTCAGGACTAAGCACCGGAGTAATAGTGAGCCATATCCAGTAGTACTGTCCATTTTTGGCGCGGTTGCGCACCTCACCGCGCCAGACTCGTCCTTGGGAAATAGTGCGCCACATTTCCTCAAAGACCTCATCGCTTTGATGCCCGGATTTGAGGATGCGGTGATTTTGCCCAAGCACTTCCTCTGCCCGATAACCGTACATTTCCAAAAAGAGCTCATTTACCCGAATGATGCGCCCTTGTAGATCTGTCTCGGAGACGATGGCGGCATTCCCCACAGCGGCGATCTGCCCTTTGAGTTCGGTCTGGGTATGAAGAAGCTCTTCGTTGAGGCTTTGGAGACGCTGATTAGTTTCTCGGAGCCGCTCTTCTTGAAGGAGGGTCTGCTCCAACATGCGCCGAAGCTCCTCTTCTTGGGCTTTTTCGCGGGTGATATTGAAGCAAATCCCAATATAAGATGAAGGGTGCGTACCCTCCATCGGAGCGAAAGTGGCTTGCAACCATAAGGTCTCCCCGACAGGCGTGCTAATAGGCAGACTGCCTTGCCAGATGGTGCGTTGGGCGAGAGCTTCCTCCAGTGAAGATGCCGCCGTAGGGTCGGAGATAAGCCGAAGAAAAGATCGCTCGCGCAGTTCCGCTGGACTGAAGCCACCAGCAGAGAGGAAGGCTTCGTTGGCGAAAAGAATCGTGCCATCTGCGCTGAGCTCCACTACGAGGGCTGCACTACGGATCGCACTGATCTGGCTTGCCAACTGCCGCTGAGATTCAATCAGCTTTTGTTGGGCTTCCTCCATGAGCTGGGCGCTGCGCAGCAGTTCGGCTTGTTTTTCCTCCAACGTTTTGCGAAGAGCCTGCTCTTCGCTCAACAAGGCAGCAAGCTTCTCTCTGGAGATGAAATTAGCGAGGGCAGCACCGATATGTTCCCCAATCTTTTGGAGAAAGGGTTCCGCAGAAGGCGAAAACGCTTCTAATGAGGCAAGTTCTACCACACCGTACGCTTCGTCTTGGAAGATCAACGGAATAAGCAAAAGGGTATGAGGAGTGGCTTCCCCTAAGCCAGAACGCAGCTTTAGGTAGCCTGGGGGCACGGGATGGATGCGGAGGAGGCGCTTTTCGGCGGCGGCTTGTCCAACAAAGCCTTCCCCCAACCGAAATCGCCGCTGGGTAGCTTGAGACAGATCATACGCATAAGTCCCTACCAGGGTCAGTGTGCTATCCTCGCGCACGAAAAGCGCCCCCATGTGCGCTTTGAGTTCCCTACACAACAAAACAATCGTGCGTTCTGCCAGAGAGGAGATAGTTTGGGACTCTTTGAGGATCTCACTGAAAGCCGCCAAGCTTCGCAGGGTGAGTGCTTGCTCCGACTGCATATCCCAGCGCTGCTGCAGGCTCTGGCGAAACTGTGCTATGCGCTCTAAAATCGGATGGTCTTCACTGGGAAGGGAAAAGTTGAACTTTCCTTCGGCGAGCGCTTTGAGAAAGGTATCGATGCCTTGCCACACACTGCGCAGGCTTGTTAGGACTCCGGCGCCTGCGGCATCTTCTGGGACAGGCGTCTGCCATTCCCCTTGGCGCCACTTTTGAAGGACCTCAAGGGAAGCTTCATAAGTAGAGACCTCGGTTCGGTACTGCCGATACAGCAGAAAAAAGCCTACACTCACCCCACCCAGCGTGCCTATACCCAGCAGGAGAAGCCACAGAAATAGGCGACGATATCGCCTTTCCTCCTCTGCTCTGAGACGGAGGAAGTACCTATCCTCCGCCCGTGCCAGCGCCGTAAAGAGCATCTGTCTGTCCGCTTCCGTGTCTATGCCTTCTTGAAAGCGACGCAGCAGCGGCTCTATATCCGCTCCCTCCGGCAGTTGCTTGACCGCACTGAAAAGTGAGTCGGGAATAGTTTCGTTGGTATTGACCGCCCTACGAAACTGCGAGAGGGCAAGGATACGCTCCCGCAAACCC
>CAZZMF010000071.1:0-6422 GCA_964655255.1 uncultured Sphingobacteriaceae bacterium | reverse complement strand
CTTACCCCTGTCCCGACATAATACCAAAGTGGCGCATTACTTTGCGTTTTGAGGGGGCGCGGCAGCGCCGAAGGCGCTGCCGCGCCCCCCGTAGCCTACTCTCTGCCAGTATTTTATTACTTCCCACCAGGTTGCACAATAGAAAAGCAAATGGGAGTCTTTGGTATAAGAGTGGGCAAGCTGGGCTCGACCGAGCATAAAAAGCAGCTCAGCTACTTGCTTATATTGGATAGGGGGCGTGCGGGCAGCGGCTTGTTGGGAGGGGAATGTCGCTTGCTTTTACCTTTGCCAACGCTACCTCCAAAGCGGGGTACCAGAGTCAAGGATTTATATGGCGGATGGGGGCTTTTTCGCTATGCAAATGCTACCTTTGCTTAGGTGCAGACTCCAGCTGAGGAAAACTATCTCAAAGCCCTGTGGTATTTAGGTGGAGCGGAGAAGGAAGTCTCCCTGCAAGCGCTGGCGCAGCGAATGGGCACGACGCCTGGCGCGGTCACCGATATGGTCAAAAAGCTTGCAGATAAAGAATATATCTATTATCGCCCATATCATGGGGTGCGCCTCACCGAAAAAGGCACCAATATCGCTGTACGGGTCATCCGTAGGCACCGCATCTGGGAGACTTTTGTTTCGCAGAAGCTTGGCTATACTGGGGAAAAGATACACACCTTAGCAGAGCGCTTAGAACATCTGTGTGATGATGAGTTTATTGAGCGGCTATATACGTACTTGGGGCGTCCGGCGATAGACCCGCATGGGGATGAGATTCCTGTGGTGGCGCCAATACTCTATCCGCTTAGCCGTTTGTCCAGAGGGCAGCGGGCACGGATATGCGGCTACTTAGAAGAGCCTGCTATCACCGAAGCTTTGCGAATATTGAATATCCAGATAGGGGATGTAGTGGAAGTCATCGGTCCTTTTCCTGTGGATAAAGCGCTGTGGATACGGTGTGGCGAGCGCGAATGCGTCCTGCCTCCCACTGTAGCGGAAAACTTATTCGTGGATATTGTTTAGAGTGATGTGCGCCTTGTTGGAGAATGGGACTTGCCGGGGCACAGTGGTCCCGTGTATGCGCTGGCATGCGACTATGAGCGGAAGGCTCTTTATTCGGCAGGGGGGGATGGCTATATTGCAGAATGGCGCTGCATCAGTGGTAAGCAAGCCAGAGCCATAGCGCGTACGCCCGGGGCAGTGTATTCGCTTCATTTCGTCCCGAGTATCCATCATCTATATGTGGGCGAAAGCTCAGGTATAGTCTATGTATTGGACATAGGGCAAAAGACCCTCCGGCGTTCCGTTCGGGCGCATCAAAGTAGTGTTTTTGGGTTAGGGTCGCATCCCTCTGATCCCGAAGGGTGGAGTTCTGGGCGAGACGGGGCGTTTGTCTATTGGGATACGGCACGGAGTGAGCCTTTTGCAGCAGTTAAAGTAGCGGCGGCAGGCTTGCGAGACTTTGTACTCTCGCCGAAGATGACCTCCTTTCTCTGTGCAGGACGCGACGGATATGTGTATGAAGTAGGGCGCTTTGAACGCTCAGTCCTCCAAAGGGTACCCGCCGATCCATGCTTCGTAGTAGCAATCGAAGCCTCGCCTGTGAATGAACTGGTCGCTACTGGCGGACGCTCAGGGGTGCTCAAGCTCTGGACAGCGGACTTAGAGCTCAAATGGGAAGTTCCAGCTCACACCATAACCCTCAATACCATCGCTTGGCACCCAAGCGGTAGAATAATCGCTACAGGCGGACGCGACCGACTTATTCATCTGTGGGATGTGCAGACAGGCAAAAAGCTGCTAACCCTCTCGGGGCACTTGCGTAGTGTAAATGCCCTCCTCTGGATCAGTGAGGATACTCTGGCTTCGGCAGGGGATGACGGACTAGTCAAGATTTGGCATTTGGAGGATAGCCCCTGATAACAAATCCGCCGGGCTTTTGGATGACCCATCCTTCTATCTCCATAGCCATCAAAACCGCTGCTATTTCCGTGATAGAGCGACCAAGAGCGGTACATAGTTCATCTATGTGGCGAGGAGCTTTGGCAGTGAGGGTATAAATCTCTGCCCAAAGGGGATCGTCTGGCATAGCTTCTGCTGCGGGGGCAGGATTAGGAAGAGGAAGCTTCTCCGTTTGAGTGCGCAGCTCCTCTAAAACCTTCTGAGGAGAAGTGGCTATTTGAGCGACTTGTTCGGCAATGAGGGCATGTGTGCCTTCCGAGGCATAAGAGAAAATGTCTCCCGGCACAGCAAAAACGGGACGATTAGCTTCAAAAGCGGCTCGTGCCGTAAAAAGCGCTCCGCCTTTTCGGCGAGACTCTATGATTAGAGTAACGTGGGCTAGTCCAGCGATAAGGCGATTCCTATAAGGGAAATGCAGGGGGTGAAGTTTAGTCCCAGGAGGATATTCACTAAGCCATGCGCCCTCGGCAAGGATAGCTTCTGCAAGGCGGCGATGAGTGGGCGGATAAATCTGATCCAGTCCATGTGCTAAGATAGCTATGGTTTTGCCGCCTTTTTGGAGGGTGATGCGGTGTGCTTGAGCATCTATGCCATAAGCTAACCCACTGACAATACCCACACCTGCATCAACCAGCGCCTCTACGAAATATTCTGTGACTTTCATGCCGTAGGGGGTGGGCTTGCGTGTACCGACTACGGCGACCAGAGGTTGACCTATAAGGGGATGAGGTCCCTTCTTGTAGAGGATAGGGGGTGGCGGAGTGACCTCTTCCAGTAGCGGCGGAAACTGTGCATCGTAATAAGGTATCACATTTATTCCCAAGCTTTCGCAGGTCTGAAGTATAGTTTCTGCTCTTTTACGCAGAGCAGGCAGTTCAGACAAGTGCGCCTGTAAGGAAGGAGGTAGTGCGGTACTTTGCTTTATATCCCATAAGGCAGCGAGATTTCCCCAGCTGCGCCTGAGCTTCCGAATCTGGCGCCCGCCTACCCCTTCTATCTCTAAAAGTGCAATAAGCGCGAGCAGCTCCTCCATTCACTCACGGAAGGGCTTCACGGCGAGGGAGAAACTATGCGCCGCAACTCTACGGAAAAAGAGCACATATCCGTAATCTAACTGCCATTTGCGTCCGCCGAAGCATGCACCGAAGCTCACTCCGCCTAAGGCTGAAGTGCCGATAGGATTGAGTTCGCGGCGGCGCTGCACATGATAGGCTGCCCGTACGCGCAAGGCGCCCTCGGGGAAGAGTTCTACGCCTGCCACAAGATGCCGGAAAAGGTGTTCGGTCCATTTGGGGGTAGGCGGGGGTAGGGGATTGCCCAAAAGATCATAGCGTACAGGCTGTAAGGGGTCATTATACGCCATGCGCCACCGCTCTAAATGTATCGCTCCTATATGCACACGGAAGGGAGCATGGGGCACTTTATAGCTCATGGTCATTTGAAGGGAAGTGGGGAAAGGCTGGGCAAAGGGACGCTGCGCCGGACGGTAGATTTCTGTGCCGATGCTGCGCAGAAGCAGCGAAGCAGACAAGCCCTTGGCGGTGTCTTCATAGCTGACCCCAATATCGGTGGCGATTCCCAGTCGCCGATATCTATCCACAGATACCACAGAAAAGGGCAGTTTGAGATTCATGCCGGCATGCCATCGTCCGAAGTGGCGTGCAGCTCCCATCATCCAGGCGCCTTCATAAGCATAAAAAGTACCTAAGGCGTTCCCGAGTTCATCAGTGCGGCGCAGTTCGCCGTAGTTGATGTACAGCAGCCCCATCCAGAACGTTCCAATCTCCTGCCAGTGATGCGCGTAGTTGAGCTGGCTTACGAAAATGTCTGCTATGTAGGGGTGTACAGTAAGGTGGAAGGTTTTGTGATAAGATGGGCGTAGGAGGGAGGGATTTTGAGCGACGGCGCCTAAGTCTCGGTCGCCTCCCCATGCAAGTCCGCCCAGTGCAGCGCTCCGGGCGGAGGGCGCTATGTTTAGAAAGTCATAGCTCCATCCCCCTGCGATTTGTGCCAGGAGCTGCCCTATCCAGAGCCCACTAAGCCACCACCGTCGCAAAGTGCGCTTCTATGTGGGCTTTTACTTTTTCCATAAGCCACTGCGGCGTGGAAGTGGCGCCAGCAATACCTATTTTTTCGGCGCCTTCCAGCCATGTCCAGTCTATTTCTTCTGGGGAAGAAATGTAGTAGCTGCGTGGATTGGCGGCTTGGCAAATAGAAAAGAGGGACCTGCCGTTGGAGCTTTTTTTCCCAGCGACGAAAAGTACCACATCTTGACTGCGAGCGAAAGCTTCCAGATGCGGCTCTCGGTTAGAGACTTGACGACAAAGGGTGTCAGCGATAATGGCATCAGGTATGCGGGCTTTGAGTCGCTCAGCAACAGCAGCAAAAAGCGCAGGAGGTTTAGTGGTTTGGCTGAAAAGGTAAGTGCTCTTATGAGGCTCTAAGGGGAGGGCATCTACTTCTTCAGGCGAAGAGACGATAAAGAGCTGTGCCTGTTGAAGCTGCCCCACTAAGCCCACGACTTCGGGATGTCCAAGCTTGCCTAATAGAACAATCTGAACATCAGGACGGTCAATATCGCGCAGGCGATTTTGGAGCTTGAGCACTACGGGGCAGGAGGCATCCAATAGTTTGATATTATAGCGCAGCGCTAACTGATAGGTCTCTGGCGGCTCCCCATGCGCTCTAATCAGTACAGTTTCCCCGGCGAGCTTAGGCAAATCGGCATGGGAGATGATACGGAGACCTTTCTCTTTGAGGCGCTGCACCTCTTCGTCATTATGGACGATGTCCCCTAAGCAATAGAGGTAGGGGTGCTCTTTCAAATATGCCTCTGCCATCTCCACGGCATACACGACCCCGAAGCAAAACCCCGAGCTTGAACTGATGGTGACCTGCGGCATCCAGTTCGCTAAGGTAATAACTTTTTATGAAGGAGACGGCGCGTAAATCAGGGCTTCTGCCCAGCGCACGACTATGGCTATCTGTTCGGGGATAGTGAGGTGAGTGGTATCTAAGACCTTAGCATCGGGCGCTTGACGCAGGGGGCTGATGGGGCGGGTCTCGTCGCGCCAGTCGCGTTGGCGAAGTTCTTGCTCAATAGCTGCATGCGTGGTAGAAATGCCTTTTTCCAGCAGTTCCCTGTAGCGGCGCTCCACGCGGGCGGTCAGTTCAGCTTTCATAAAAACTTTGAGTTCTGCATGCGGAAAGACTACCGTTCCAATATCGCGTCCGTCCATGACTACGCCGCCTTTTTCGCCGAGGCGGCGCTGTTCAGCAATCAGACGCTCACGCAGCCATGGCACTGCACTGATCTCACTGGCGAAAGCACCGATTTCCGGGCGTCGTAGCTCTTCGCCTAAACGCTTTTCCCCTACATACAGGATCATCTCGGTATGGTGGCGTTCCACCCGTAAGAGGAAATCGCTCATCTGTTCTGGGAGGCGCTCCATATCCACCGAACGGATACCTTTTTGCCAGAGGTGCCATGCAGCGGCGCGGTACATAGCGCCGGAGTTAATGTGTAGATAGCCCAGCACTTCGGCTACACCACGAGCGGTTGTGCTTTTGCCAGTACCGGCATACCCGTCTATGGCGATAATGATGGGACGCACAATACTTTCAAAGATACGGTGCTTTCTGAGATGAGTACTTTATGGCTACCTTTGTGATGTGCATAGTGAAAAGGCTTTGTGGGAGCTTCCTGCGGTACTCTCGCATACACGGGCATGGCTTCGGGCGCTCCCTTGGATAGTTGGGGGAAGCCTCTTGGTGGGGATTGCTGTGGGGGTGTGGCAGGCGTTTCAGCCGGATGAGTATCTCTGCGAAGTGGAGTTTGTACCGCCATCCTTAGAGCATCTGGCGTTCCATCCCCCACGGTTCGTGCCAGCGGAACCTACGGATATGGAGCGGTTTTATAGCTACCTTCAATCGCCAGCTCTCTGGGCAGCCGTGGTAGATAGCTTCAAGCTTCTGAAACATTACGGGATAGACCATATCACAGAACCACGGCGCCGTCAGCGTGCCTTGGATGCAGAGTTACGCCAGCGTATGACCTATCGCATCACGAAAAACTCTACCCTCTACTTTTCCGTCTTGGACCAAGACCCAGAGTATGCCTATAAGATTGCAGTCTTCGTACTAAATAAGGTCAGAGAGCAAATAGAACTCTTCACACAGGAGCACCGACTCAAAACTATGGCTTTTTCGGATGATTCGCTCATGACGGGGAAAATCGCTCAGATTCAAGAGCGGCTCTCCCCCATGCGCAAAAAGTATGACATTCTCACATTTCTTTCGACAGGTACAGCCCGCTGGAATCTCCTCCCTACTTCCCGAGAGTCTGCCTCAGAGCCTGTACGAGAGGCGCTCTCTCACTATGATGAATTAGTGGTTCTTGAGCGAGAGCAAGTCGCTCTCACTGAGATAAAGTCGCAGGTTAGAATGTTTTTCACAGAAAGGTCATACTA
>CAZZMF010000070.1:0-6492 GCA_964655255.1 uncultured Sphingobacteriaceae bacterium | reverse complement strand
CTTAGAGGGGCGCGCCTTAGTAGAGTATCATGAGGTTCGCGCGACCTCCTCCTATGCGCTGGGGGATATATTCCTCGGCGAAGTGACTCAGATTGTGCGCGGCTTGAATGCCGCTTTCATCAACCTGGGGCTCCCCAAAGAGGGATTTCTACATTACAGCGACATAGGCGGAGAACTGCGCCCTCAACTGGCTCTCCTCTCAGCTCTCCGTAATAAAAAACCTCTGCCGGACCTTTCTACCATCCCTATCACCTCCCTTCCTAAGGATGGCAATATAGCCGACTTTCTCCGAGTGGGCGACTGGGTACTCGTCCAAGTCGTCAAGGAAATGTCCGAAAATAAAGGCCCACGCCTCTCTACCAGCTTAGGGCTCACGGGGCATACTTTAGTCATGCTTCCTCTCTCCACTGACATCGGGGTCTCCCATCGGGTAAGTGACCCGGCGCTGCGTCAGGCTTGGCGCGAAAAGCTTCGCAAGATATATCGCCCCCCTTTTGGAATCATCCTCCGCACTAATGGCGCCACAGCCAGCGTAGATACCGTTCAAGCAGAATATGAACAGCTTATTCGGCGCTGGGAGCTTTTCATAGAAGAGCTTCGGGACCGTGTACCGCCAGTTCGGCTAAGCGCCGAAGACACCTTCCACCACCTGCTGAGCGACCTTCTCAATCCCCCTCCCCATGCGATTCATGTATCGGAGAATCAGCTTTATCAGGAACTTACCCGCTACCTGCGCGAACATCCCCTTCAGCCCCCGCCTACTCTACGACTACATCGGCATCCAGAACAGCTTCGGGGTTTTTTTGACCATGAGCAGGCTCGGCGCACACTCCTCGGACGTACCGTGACCCTCCCCAACGGCGGCTATATCGTGATTGAGCATACCGAAGCTTGCCATGTCATAGATGTCAATACCGGCTCCCTCCCCGCTAAAATGACTTCCGTGGAGGAGGTGATCTTTCAAACAAACATTCTTGCAGCGCATGAGATTGCCCGCCAGCTCCGTCTGCGGGATTTAGGGGGGATTATCATCGTGGATTTTATTGACATGAAAAACCCCGAGCATCGCCAGCGCGTACAAGAGCGGCTCCGTGAAGCCATGCGCAGTGACCGAGCCAAACACACCATCTTGCCAATGAGTGAAATCGGCCTGGTGCAAATCACGCGTCAGCGCCGCCGCCAACCCATGGAACTCCCCGAAGCCTATCCATGCCCCGTATGCCACGGCACCGGCAGACATGCCTATCCCCCTGACCTCCTCACACGCATCCAGACTGTCCTCGGAGGTTGGGCAAAAAAATATGCCCGCATCCCGCTCACTCTACGAGTGCATCCCCTCTGGCAAACCCACTGGCGCAGTCTCTACCCCACTCGCGCCGGCTGGATCTGGGGCATTTTTCCACACCGCTGGGTATGGGTAGAAGCTGACCCCTTCATGGCTATCAGCAGCGCACAGTTCCTGACCCCTTCCGGTGAAGTCCTCCTTTCCATAGAATGACACCTCACCTTTTGTTAACTTTGCATAGGTCTCTATCATGCGTTGGTCAGGCGCCTTACTTTGGCTGCTCCCTTTATGGGCGCAGACTCATTTATATCTCGTGCATTTCACTGAAAAGCCCGACTCTCTCATAGGGTATCCTGAACGTTTCTTGTCCCCTGATGCCCTTACACGCCGCTGCTTACAGGGCATTCCTATCAGCACGACAGACTTGCCCATTCCACCTCAGTGGATAGAAACCCTCCAACAATACGGTACAGTCTGGAACACCTCTCGCTGGCTCAACGCCGCCCTCGTGGAACTGGCGGATTTTAGCCGACTCCCTGACTTGCCTTTCGTGCGCTGTGTAGAACCGCTTTCTACAGTCCGCCATAGAGACATCAGCGGCACAGCTTCTGTACGACCACTGACAGGCCCCGCCAAGTCGCTCTCCACCGTAAATATCACACAACTGGCTCAACTCAAAATCCCTGCTTTACACAGTTTAGGCTACACAGGTAAAGGCATTCGGGTAGCTATCTTGGATGCTGGCTTCCCATACATGGATCAGATACCCGCCTTTCAGCACCTTTTTCGGGAGGGACGGTATATTGCAGGATATGACTTTGTTGCTCAAGATAGCTCTATTTTCGGCGACAACGCGCATGGCACACAAGTGGCATCAGTGATTGTAGCGCATGACTTAGAGGGGCTTGGGTACCAAGGCGGTGCCCCAGATGTATCGGTAATCCTTGCCCGCACCGAAGATGCACTTTCAGAATCCCGCTTAGAGGAGTGGAACTGGGCTCGTGCCGCTGAATGGGCAGACTCACTCGGCGCCTACATCATCCAAAGCTCCCTCGGATACAGCACTTTTGACGATCCAAGCGAAAACTACACCTATGCTGATATGAATGGGCGTACCGCTATCACGACGCAAGCAGCGCGCCTGGCCGCTCAAAAGGGTCTATTAGTTGTTTCTTCCGCAGGCAACGAAGGCAACTCTCCATGGCGATACATCACTGCCCCAGCAGACGCAGACAGTATTATCGCTGTAGGCGCCATAAACAGTTCTGGACAGATCGCCCCCTTCTCCTCCAGAGGACCAACAGCTGACCGCCGCATCAAACCAGACTTAGTCGCAATGGGATGGGGTACCTACATCGTCGGACTGTCCGGTAATGTCCAACAAGCCAGCGGCACTTCCTTCTCCGCACCAATAATAACCAGCTTGGCGGCATGCATATGGCAAAGTGCGCCTGAACTGCCGGGATGGGCAGTCCGAGAAGCTTTGCTCCGTTCAGGTGACCGCTTCACCAATCCCGACACGATCTATGGATATGGCATTCCTGACGGAGAAAGGGCGCTTGCCATCCTGCGCACCATGCGCCGCCCCATGCCAGAAAATATCCTCTCTCTCTATCCCAACCCCACGACCGACCAGCTCAAGCTCTCTCTCACCGACCCTAATCTCTCCTGGTACACAATAGAAGTTTATGACGCCAGCGGCGCTACCGTCCTCCGCATGCCTTATCGTGGCATGACAGAGGTATCCATCTCCACCGCAGATTGGCGCCCAGGATTGTACTTTATCCAGCTTATATCCCAAAAAGGTAAGTCCACTTTTCAGTCTGCTTTCGTCAAGGTGTGAAACCTATCTTAGCGAAAATATGCTGAAAAATATGTACTTTCGGACTTTTCTACTGGTCAGCGGCGCACTCCTACTCACTACATGTAAGAAAGATCCCGCCGCAAAGGATGAGCCATGGTTCAACCTTTTTACCGTAGAAGACGACTTAGAGTTAGGGTGGAAGGTGGCTCAGGAAATTGAGTCCGATCCGCAGCATTACCCCATACTGGATTCCGCTCAGTATCCCCAAGCGTATGCTCATCTCTACCGCATGCGAGACGCGATTCTGGCTACGGGCAAGCTCAAATACGCGAATCGCTTCCCGTGGCGGATTCGGATTATTCGGGATGACAGCACCCTCAATGCCTTCTGTGCGCCAGGAGGATACATTTACATCTATACAGGTATCATCAAATACCTGCGCAACGAAGCAGAACTGATGGGTGTGCTGGGGCACGAGATGGCTCATGCGGATCGTCGCCATGTAAGCCAGCTCCTTACCCAAGCATATGGAATCCAAACGCTCCTGAGCCTCATCACAGGTAGCGAAGACCCCGGGCTTCTGGCACAGATAGCAGCTAACCTGCTTTTACTGTCTTTCAGTCGGGATCACGAAAGAGATGCCGATGCCCACTCAGTGATATATCTCTGCCCTACGGAATATAAAGCAGACGGAGCGGCATACTTTTTTGAGTACATCACGCAAGAAGGGGGCATTCGCCCGCCTGCCTTCTTGAGCACCCACCCAGATCCAGGCGAGCGTGTCCAGGCTATCCGCCAGCGAGCGCAAGAAATGGGCTGCGCTGGCACGCAAACTTATGAGGCCCGCTACGAGCAGCTCAAAGCCAGTTTGCCTTGAGCTCATACCAAGGCTCTGCCTTTGATTTTCTTTTTGCGCTTCACTGGCGGTGAATATCAGGTACTGACGCTTACAGGGGATATGATGAGGTGGGGCGGCGCCTTCGGCGCCGCCCCACCAAAAGATAAACACACGCCCTCCGTATCAACTAACATGAGCCTCAGCTTACGAGCCTATGTCCTCTCATTCGCGAGTCATGGCTCCTCCTCACGGCTGCTTCATGAGCCTTATAGCCCTACCGGCTTCGTCACGCAGGAGGTATATCCCCGCCGATAAAGCGGAAAGGGGCATGCCATTATCCAGCGTTTGCCATGTCCCTTCACCCGCAGAGGCGTCCAGATGTCCAAGAATCTGCCCTGTCATGCTCATTAGCGTCAGTTTCTGAGGCTCAGGACTGATGTACCGCAGTTCTTGGGAGAAGTTCGTCGGATACACCCGTAAGGGCTTCTCTTCGGCAACGGCAACCCGTGTAATCCCCCGCGCCAGAAGCTGCCCTTCGGCACCGTAGCCCTGCACTTCAAAGATATACTCCCTCCCCTCAGGTAGAAAAGTGCGTTCAAGGTGCAGGTAGGTATGAGGTGTGCGTCCCAGCTCGTGCTGTATGGCGCTTTCCCGGACGATGTAGTAGGTGACTCTATCAGCAAAGGCGCCTTCTATATGCCACCTCAGTAGGACAGCACTCTCTTTTACGTCAACATAGACCCGGAGCGCTGCATACGGGAGGATACCGCATCCCTGCGAGCAGTTATTATACACCTGCGCACTGCCCCAGCTGCCAGAGCCGCTTTGCGTGGCGGTGGGTGCCTGACACACCAGCAGATTGGAAGAGTTTGTAACAGAGCCGCCATTGATAGTACTCTGCCCGGAAAAAGTAATCGCTGCCGGGTCGGAGCCAACGACTTCTATCTTGTTATTTCCATTAGAGGTGAAGTTCCCAACGGAGAAGCAGCCGTTATACCCGGTACATATAGAGCCGCTCCCATTGATGCGCAGGTGATTGGCATTTACCAGTCCACCGTAGTTGATGAGCCCATCAGAAGAGTTTACGTTGATGTCGCCGCCGACATTGAGCTGTGCTCCAGAGCCGATATTGTAGAAGCGAGAGGTATTCCCATTCAGATTCAGGCTGTTGGAGAGATTCACGATGCCGTAGTTATACACGACTGTCTTAGGGTTATCGTTGATGCCCTGTGCATCCAGGCGTCCGGAGGGGGCGATGTAGATGGTTACATTATTATTCAGGTTGAGCCAGCCGTTGAGCGCCACCTCACCGCAGATGATAAGGGTAGAGCCATTATTCAGGGTGAGGTTATTCAAGCTTATGCTGACGTCGGCGGGGACGCAGCGAGTTTGATTGACAGGTACGGTGGCACTACCGCCATTTACCTCCAGCTTCTCACAGTTATCGCAGGAGGGAGCGGGCGGCAGAGAGGAGAGAGGAGGGCATTGTGCCCACAGTAGCGCAGCGCCCAGCGAGAGGAGTATGGAAAGGTGCCTGAGCATCATCATAAGGCATATACGGAGAAAGAGCCTGTCAGAGTTGCGCAGTCCAGCTTAGATAAAAGAGGCGGATCGGCATGGGGTAGCCCTGAATGACCTGATAGGTAGCATCGGTAGCGTTTTCTATCCCCAGTTCAAGAGCCCATTTAGAACGAATATACGAAAAACTGGCGGAATGCAAGAGGTAAGGCTGTAGCAGGGTATAACGGCTCGGGGCGAGGCTGCTACTACGCCAGCTCACATATTGCGCTTGATAGAGAAGGCGCCAGCGGCCGTGGCGGTAGAGCCCTCCTACACCGGCAGCGTATGGGGGCGTGTAAGGCAGCAGTCCGCCCTGAGTAAAGGAATATTCTCGCGCCAGCAATAGGGTACCGGCGCCCCACAATAGCAGCCCTCTTTGCTGAAAAGTAAGGCGCCCTTCTGCGCCGTAGCTTTCTACATAGCCCAGGCTATATGCTTGCCAGCGCACTGGCGAGAGGGGAACGGTTATGATGCGATGCCGGGTCTGCGCCAGAAAGGCAGCGCCATACACTTGCCAGTTTTTCCATGACTTTTCCACAAAAGCCTGAAGCTGGATAGACTGCTCTGGACGGAGGGTAGGATTGCCGTAGCCGACCCAGTAGCGCTCCCATAAGCTGGGGAAGCGCACGCCGCGCATGATTTCCACGCCAAAAGCCCGCCAGCCTGCCCGTAATAAGGCGCTCCCCTGAAGAGGAAACCGACTAAGTGCAGTTAGCCGACCCTCTCCCCGTAGATAAGCCCTACTACGCTGCCACTGAAAGTAGGCAGTCAAAGCCCCTTCCCCCTGCCAGATGCGAGGAAAGGACACAAAGCCTTTCGCCATGCGGTTGCTCTCCACATAATCTATCGCACCATACAGGGTATAGCCTCCCGTCCATAGAGAGATGACCTTCTGCTGGGCAATCTGCGCTTGGAGAGTATGCAACCGACTCCAGCTTACCTGTCCGAAACGGTCTGTATAGGTCAGTCCTTCTATGGTGTGCTGGAAAAGGAGATGTCCACTGG
>CAZZMF010000069.1:0-6501 GCA_964655255.1 uncultured Sphingobacteriaceae bacterium | reverse complement strand
TCGCTTAGGCGGGGAGGAGGGCCCCACCAACGCTACTGAAGTAGAGAAATATCTCGCCCTCATAGAGCGCCGCTTAGCGGGGATTTTGGAGGAGAAAGCCGCGCTGGAGAAGCGCCAAGCGCAGTTGAATGATACTTTGGCTCGCCAGCGTCAGATTTATGAGAATCGGCTGCGGGGGCTTCAAGCGAAGCGGGCTGCCTTGGTAATAACCTATTCAGCGCCGCAGGCGGAAGTCGTGCCTGTACGGGTAGAACTGTCAGGTCCCCCGGCTGGTTGGCGCCTCAGTTATCGGGTCCGAGCCCTTCCCGCTGAGGGTAAGGTGGTCTTTCAGCGCTGGGCTACCGTAGAAAACCGTTCTGGCGAAGACTGGCGCGATGTGCAGCTCATTCTCTCTACGGGGACCCCAGAGAAGTTTGAATCCCTACCGCCCTTCGTACCGTGGTATGTGGATATTTTTACTCCGCCTCTGCCCATGATGAGATTACAAGGGCGATATGCCGAGACAGCAGCACCTGAGGCAGCGTATAAAGCCCTAAGCGCCGACGAAGGCGCGGAAACTTCAGAAGAGCCGGAGGCGCCGCCTTCGCCCCTGCCCGTCCAAGCCGAGCAGACTTTATCGCGCAGTTATGACTTGGGGCGGCAGCAAGTTTTAGCGGGGGCACGGCAAGCGCAGTTCTTCCTACAGTCAGATACCTTGACGGCGGCTTTTCGCTTTTTCATCAACGCGGCAGCCGAAGAAGCCGCCTATTTGCGCGCGGGGCTACCCATGGGCGCCCTGAGCTTGTGGGAGCCTGCCCCCGCCGTCATAGAGGTAGACGGTCAAGAAGTCGCTCGTCTTCAGTGGAGCCCTACCCCTACCGAAGATACTGTCTGGCTTGATTTGGGGCGCAGTCCGCGCCTTTTCGTCAAGCGCACCCAACTCCAAGACAAAAAAGAGACCCGCCTCACCGGTAGCACGATCCAGCGCCATTATGCGTATAACCTGCGGGTCTCCCACACCTACACAGCGCCCATCCAACTTATCATCTGGGAACGGGTGCCTGTCAGTCGCCACTCAGACATCAAAGTGGAGCTGACTGATCCGGCAGGCGGCGTGTATGATGCAGAAAAAGGACAACTCACCTGGCAACTAACCCTTACCCCGGGCGAAACTTGGGAGCGAACTTTTCGCTTCGTCGTCAAGTATCCCCGTCAAAAGCAGGTCGTCGGCTTATGAAACGCTACATAGCCCTACTGGGAGCAGGGCGTTGGGGGGAAAAGCTTCTACGAGTCCTATATGAGCGGGAAGCCGTGGGATGGGTATATGTGCGCTCCTTAGAGAAGTACAAGTCCTTGCAGGAAGCTTATCCGGGCTTGCACTGGACGACGGATTTGTCCGAGATATGGGGAGCTGAGACCTGTCGAGCCGTCGTGATAGCCACTCCTGCCTCTACCCATCCTGAGCTCATAGAAGCTGCGCTGCTTGCGGGGAAAGATGTGTTTTGTGAGAAGCCGATAGCTTTTTCGCTGGGGCAAGTACGGCGTCTGGCTGCCCTCGCCAAAGAAAAGGCGCGCCTTCTCATGGGCGGGCATGTGCTGCATTATCACCCTGCGGTAGAAGCTCTGCAGCAGCTTTTAGCCGAAGGCAAGCTCGGTAAGCTGGTGGCTTTTCATGCAGAAAGGACAGGCCTGGGGCGCTTCCCACTCTCCGAAGATGCCCTATGGGGTTTAGCGATTCATGACCTTGGGCTGGTACAGTATCTTCTGTCCGTAGAAGTTGAGGAAATAAAAGCCCAAGCCCAACAAGCGGTCAGTACCGACAAGGCTGAGACTGTATGGATCCATCTACAGCTTGCTTCAGGGGTGAAAGGGGAGATTTTTGCTTCGTGGTTGTATCCGGAGCGGCGGCGCCGACTGACGCTGATTGGTACAGAGGGCATGGCAGTTTTCTCAGAGGACGGAGAGAACCCCTCCCTCACCTTTCACGCTTATCGCTTCGTATGGCAAAATGGGCAAGTGCCTACCCTTTATCCTGCTCAAAGCGGTGAGAAGGTCTCCTTCCCCTCAGTGGAGCCGCTGGCTGCGGAGATAGAACACTTTCTGGAATGTGTGCGCACACGCTCCGAACCCCGCACTTCAGCCCAGGCTTTGGAACCTGTGATCGCGCTTGCTGAACGCATCCATCGGCAGTTGTATCCTCAGGCCGAAGCCGCACGAACTTATTTTGTGCATCCTACTGCCATCATAGACGAGGATGTAGAGATTGGCGAGGGAACAAAAATCTGGCACTTTAGCCACATCCTGCGCGGCAGCCGCATCGGGAAAAACTGCGTGCTGGGGCAAAATGTCGTCGTAGGACCTTTTGTGCGCGTGGGCAATAACTGCAAAATCCAAAATAACGTCTCCCTCTACTACGGCGTGGAGTTAGAGGATGGCGTTTTATGCGGACCCTCCTGCGTCTTTACGAATGACAAATATCCCCGAGCTTTCATAGAGCGGCGTAATGAGTTTCTCCAAACGCGCGTGCGGCAGGGCGCGACCCTGGGAGCTAATGCTACCATCATGTGTGGGACGACGATAGGACGCTTCGCAATGGTGGGAGCGGGGGCAGTAGTCCTACATGATGTGCCAGATCATGCCCTTGTCGTCGGTAATCCCGCTCGCCAAGTCGGCTGGGTGTGCGAATGTGGCGAGACTCTGCGCGAACTCCAACAGGATGAGCTTTATTACTGCGACCGTTGCGACCTCACTTATCGCCGCACCCTCAAAGGACTGGAGAAAGTGCCTCGTCCGTCTGATGTGGGTGAAGCGCATCAGACCTGATAGACTTCGGAGTTATGCAGAGGGGGGCTGCATGGGGTAAATAAGTTCGTACCTTTGTAGAGTGGAGCGAGTGATATACTTAGACTATGCCGCCTCGACGCCGTTAGACCCGGAGGTGGAGGCGCAGATGCTGCCATTTTTGCGGGCGACGGGCAATCCGTCTTCTATTCATGCAGCGGGGCGGCGGTTGCGTTCTGCGATAGAAGAAGCCCGCCATACCATAGCCGAGCTCCTCGGCGCAGAGCCTGGGCAGATTGTTTTTACCAGTGGTGGCACGGAAGCTGACAATCACGCGCTGCGCGGAGCGGTGGACACTTGGGGGATTCAACATATCCTATATAATCCCACTGAGCACCATGCCGTCACGCATACCATAGAGTACCTTGTGCAACATCGGGGCATTCATGCGCATCCCATAGCTGTGGATACGCAGGGACGGGTTGTGCTGGAGCATTTAGAGCAGCTGCTGCGGCGATACCCACGCAGCCTCGTCTCCGTCATGTATGCCAATAACGAAATCGGCACCGTCCAGCCCGTAAAAGAGATAGCCCAGCTTGTGAAAGCATACGAGGGCTATTACCACTGCGATACGGTGCAGGTGATGGGGCTTGGGTGGGTAAATGTGAAGGATTGGGAAGTGGATTTTCTTGCAGCGTCGGCGCATAAATTCTATGGACCAAAGGGCATAGGCTTTATGTATCGTCGCCGACCCGTAAAAAGTCTTATCACGGGCGGCTCTCAGGAGCGTGACCAGCGCGCAGGCACCGAAAATGTCGCCGGCATCGTTGGCATGGCTTATGCCCTAAAGAAAGCTTATGCTCAAAAAGATGCTTATCAAAGGCATCTGCGCACGCTGAAAGATTACCTTATAGCCCGGCTTCGTGAAGTCTTTCCCGATGTTATCTTTCACGGGGATGTGAGCGTAGAAGGCAGCCATCCCGGGATACTGAACTTTCGTCTGCCAGCATCCGTAGCAGATGATCTTATTGTAGTCCAAATGGATATTGCGGGGGTGTGTGTGTCGGGTACTTCGGCGTGTGCGTCAGGGAGTGCCCATCCGTCGCATGTTTTGCAGGCGATTGGCATATCCCCGCAGGAGGCGGCACGGGCGCTGCGCTTCTCTTGGGGACATGGGATTGAGCAAGCTGATTTAGATGCTGCCGTGGATATCCTCCGCACCACTATCGCTTCGCAACCTGTATGAATCTCCCCGGCTTGGAGGAGAAATATGAAGTCATCCGTCCCCTTGGCGAAGGGGGGATGGGCGTGGTATATCTCGCAGTGCAAAAGCGCATAGACCGCAAAGTCGCTATCAAGTCTATTGCTCCTTACTTAGCGCGTGATCCGGCAGTACGGGAGCGTTTCACCGCAGAAGCCGCTGTCCTTGCCCGCCTCAATCATCCAAATATCGTTACCCTATACGACTACATAGAAGAAGAGGGTGCCCTCTACCTTATCATGGAATATGTGGAGGGACAGCCGCTTTCCGACCTGCTAAAAGCAGGTCCTTTGCCGAGGGATTTGATACAGAAGTACTTTTCGCAAGTGCTGGAGGCTTTTGCCTATGCACATGAACAAGGGGTCGTCCATCGGGACATCAAGCCCTCCAATATCATGATTACAGCGGGTGGGCGGGTCAAAATACTTGATTTTGGCGTAGCGCGGCTTTTACAAACAGACCACTCGCTCACGCGCACAGGCATGCGCATCGGCACGCTCATGTACATGAGCCCCGAGCAGGTCAAAGGCGAAAAAGACATCACTAACCGCTCAGATATTTACTCGCTGGGGGTGGTATTGTATGAACTCCTCACTGGGCGCCCCCCTTACCCGCCAGATATGGGGGAGTTTGATATTAGCGTGCGGATAGTTCAGGAGCCGCTTTTTGACCTGAGTCATCCTCCCTCAGACATTCCCGCTCGGCTTTTGGAGGTTATTCTCCGTGCTACGGAAAAAGACCCCAGCTATCGATATGCCGATTGCCACGAGTTTCTAAAAGACTTTGAGAGCGCCTTTGGGGGTGAGAAGGCAAGCCCTTCCCTAACACCTACCCAAGTCCATGCTGTCCCGTCTCAGACTGCTGATGCTGCTAAGTCTTCGACTGCTTCCTCCAAAAAGCGCTTGCTCCTTCCTTTCGGTATAGGGGCACTTCTGGTCGCAGCCATAGTGGGAGGGTTTGTATGGTATAGCCTTTCGGAAAATCCGGTCCAGTCCTCTGAGTCCAGCAGACCCGAGACGCTTAGGGGAGATACCACTGGCATGACAAGTACGCAGCCTCCCTCACCTATCCCCAGCGAAACTACAAAAGCCTCAGAGCCCCCCCAAGCCACTCCGCCTCCTGCGCCTTCTCTTGCATCCTCACCTTCTAAGCCAAATCCTGCACCATCTTCGCCTAAGAAGGCTTCCCCTACCCAAACCCAAGCAAGCAAACCTATTGTCTCCTCCGCCCCTGCTTCTAAGCCAAAACCGCGCATACAGACTGAAATCAAGGACTTCAAAGAGAGTTCGTTAGTTCACCTCAAAGCCAAAGGCACCTTAGTAGTGCGTAATGTCGGAGAGGGGGATGCGAGTTCAGTAATCCTTGTGTTGAGCTTTTTCAACAAGCGGGGGGAAAAAGAATACAGCGACACGCTTCACCTACCCCGACTCAAAGCTGGCGAATCCCTTACGCGTCCCTTTCAAGCACGCGTAAACGGCATCAAGTCCGTACAAGTAGAAGTGCTCTCACCGCGTCCTTGATGCAGGCGTATTGGAAAGCCTCCCTCAGTCCAGCCTATAACTTTTTCCTATCCATATTTTTGCTGGTGGGATATGAGGGGATTTTTCGGCTCACTGGTGGCGCACAGTCGGAACGCAATCTCGTGGATCAGTGGCTTACTCGCCTTTTGAGCTGGGCAAGCCCGTATGAATGGGTCATTTCCGTGGCAGTGGTACTGCTGGGGCTGGCGTATGTGTATGTCATTCGTAAGGAACGCACGGCTCTGACGGAATGGGTCTTTTGGCTTATGTTGGCAGAAGCGGCTGCTTGGGGCTTCTTTTTGTACAGGTTTTTACCCCTTTTAGCCGATCGGCTAAGACAAGCGCCGCCTGCTCAAATAGCTATTCTTTCGCCGGATTTTTGGAGGGGTATTGCGCAGTGTATGGGAGCAGGATTCTATGAGGAGCTTTTTTTTCGGGTGCTTCTGGTAGAAGGCATGCTCTGGATCATCACTGGACTGCGTCGGAGTAGAGTGACTGCCCTTCATCAAGTTAGTGTATGGGTGCTGTCGGCGGCGCTATTTTCTCTGGCGCACTTTCTATATGAGCCGCCTACGAAGTATGCGTTTTTGTATCGGTTTCTCTTTGGGCTGTTTATGAGTGGGCTATACATTTTGCGGGGCTTTGGGATTACGGCATGGGCGCATGCTTTATATGACATGTATGTGCTGATATGAAGCTGGGACGGATATGGCGCGGGGATGAACTGGCGGCTGCATTAGGCGGGGAGGCTTGCGCTGGTGCTGAGAATATATTCATTTCCCAGCTGAGCTGGGACACTCGTCAGTTGGCGGAATCAGATACCGCTTTCATAGCGCTTAGGGCGCAGCGGGATGGTCATGCCTTCGTATCGGAGGCGCAGCGTCGGGGAGCTGTCCTCTGCATTGTAGATACCCCTCCGCCAGTTCCCATGCCCCATATCTTAGTAGCAGATACATGGGA
>CAZZMF010000068.1:0-6504 GCA_964655255.1 uncultured Sphingobacteriaceae bacterium | reverse complement strand
TACTTATCCAGAATCAAAACGAACTGCGGCAAAGTTCAGGGCCATGAGCCACTGACACGGTCAGGGGTAGTGCCTGGCGCTCCGATACGGTATCTGTGAAAATGTTGACGGGGAGGGAACATAGGGGGCCGCCGCTGCGTCCCTCAAGAACCAAAAATAGCACACCACTGAGGTATCAGCGTGGATAGCTAAGCAGCGACACTATCGGCGCCCCAAAAGGCTCCAGCGCTTTGCGTCCGCCCAGCTCCTCCAGCGTAATCAAAAACGCAAACCCCACCAACTGCGCGCCGACCTGTTCTACGAGCTTAGCGGTGGCGGCGGCAGTGCCCCCCGTCGCTAAAAGGTCATCATGTATCAAAACCCTATCACCCGGTTGAAGGGCTTCCTTGGCTATCTCTACCGTCGCTGAGCCGTATTCTAACTCATACGAGACGCTGGCGGCGACTTCGGGGAGCTTGCCTTTTTTGCGGACGATCGCAAAGCCCGCCCCTAACTGCTGTGCAATCATCGGTCCCAGCAAAAAACCCCGACTCTCAATCCCGACTACCTTCGTCACATCCTTGATGCGGAAGTACCGAGATAACTCTTCTACGCAGCGTTCTACAAGGCGAGGTTTCAGGAATACGGGCGTAATGTCCTTGAAGAGCACGCCTTTCTGGGGAAAGTCTGGAATCTCTCGGATAGCCGCTTTGAGCTCTTTTTCCAGTAGCATCGGCGCGAAGTTATTCGCCTGTGAGGTACGGTTTGAGGCGCGAGCGGATAGAGTCAGGGAGCCAGCTTTCCCAGACTTCGGGGGGAATGGGGCGATCCCCCCACGCGTCGCGCGCTCGTACGAGCTGTCGTGCTAAACGCCATGAGATATACGGATGGGCAGCCAGCTCTTCGGCGGTGGCACGGCGCAGCGAGAGCTTCGGCGCAGGTACGCGCCTTACAGTCAGATAGGGTAGCGCTTTTTCTAAGTTTTCAGGACGCAAACCCCAGACCTCTCGCAACTGCTCCAAAGAAGTGAAAAAGCCCAGTTTCTCTCGGTACTTGATAATGCGCTCGGCGGACTTGGCGCCGATACCTGGCAGGCGCTCCAAGGCTTCTGCTGTTGCTGTATTGAGGTCTATGATTGGTGGCTGTTTCTGCGGCTGGCGGTATTGCGGGGAAGCCTGCTTTTCTCCCAGGACTGCATATGTGCGTAAGCGGTGCCTTTCCAGCGCATTTAGCCCGCGGAATGAATCCACCTGTGCCCAGTCAGTGAAGCCGCCTACTTTATTGCGGTACTTGATGAGGCTGCGGGCGATAGAGGGTCGGCAAAGCTTTGCATCGGCGAGGGTAGCGCTATTGGCGGCGTTGAGGTTGATAGGGGCAGAAGGCGGAGCGGAAAGGGGATGCACTACCACTTCGCTGGCGATAGCTTGCCAGGAAGCGGTATCTAAGACGACGCGCACCTCTGCCGTATCCCAAAAGCCCCCCAATAGACTACGCATGGTAATAAGGCGGCTGACTTTCCACGGGCGCATTTCGGGCAGAGCGAGCAAAGTCAAGCTATCGGCGGTATTGATTTCCACACAAGGCACAGGGGGGAAGTCCGATGCAGCCAGACTTAGCACTTTCCGTATGCCCGGCAGAGCGAAGAGCATGACGACAGCACTCCAGCCCACGAAGCTCCACCAAGAGGGGATGTGACGCAGGCGCAGAGGAGCTATTTCCACCGAAGAGTGGACAGGCATCTACCCAAAAATAACCATCGCTTGCCTACTGACAACCGAGCGAAGTATAAAAGCGGTGTGTTTTTTCTTTTGAGGGGGAGCGGCGGCGCCTTCGGCGCCGCCGCTCCCCATGTAATCTGTTCTCTGCCAGTATTTTGTTCTTTCCCACAAGGCTGCACAATAGGAAACCAAATAAGGGGCTTTGGTATTTAGCCCTAAGAGCAGGTGAGCTTGCGCCACAGGATCTGGCTAAGGGCGGCTGCATAGGTGTTATCGCCGGTTTTGTACGTCTTGCCGGCGTCTCGGATGCCCAAGATAGGGACGATCCCCTGAATGGCATTCGTCGTAAAAGCCTCATGGGCTTCTAAGAGGGTCTGTGGAGGGAAGAGCCCCTCTACCACGGGCAGTTGAAGTTCTTTGGCGGCTTGTAGCACTTGTGCGCGCATGATGCCTCGTACGCATCCTGTGCGTAATGCCGGCGTGCAAAGCTTTTCGCCATCCCAGAAAAAGAGATTAGCTCGGCTGGTCTCCGCAATGTATCCCTCAGTGGAGAGTACGATCGCATCCTCTGCGGCTTGGGCGTGGGCGTAGGCAGCGGCTTGCACATAACCTATGGCACTGAGTAGCTTATAGCCGCTCCACGGCGTGGAGACAGTGAAGCGTGTAGGAAAAATCACCACTCGTTGTGGCTTACCCAAAGGAAAAGGAGTAGGAGGGAGTTCTGTGATGCCCACTCTAATATGCCCTTCGGCAGTTGGGGGGGCATAAGTTCCTTCTCCACTGCGGTATAAGATGAGTTTGAGGCGGGCATGACGATAGGCATGGGCATATTCTCCCACTGCTTTACTTAGGGCTTCTATGGGTAAGGGAAGGCGCAGAGATAGGGCGTATGCTGCGTCTTTCAAGCGCCGCAGGTGTTCGCTGAGAAGCAGAGGGCGGCCTTCCCAGACACGGATCGTCTCAAATGCCCCATCTCCAAATAGCTCACCCCGCGTTGGTGCGGCTGTCTCTATCCATGAGCCGTTCGCATAGAGGTACCACATCTTTGGCTGTAAAGGTAGCGAGTAGGGCGAGTGCGGCGTCTTTTTCCCAGTGGCGGTGTCCGACATAGTTAGATAGCACGCGGAAAGCATAAACTGGGGCACCCACCGCCTCTCCAAAGGCAAAGTAAGCGGCGCCCTCCTGCGTCTCAATCTCTGCTTCGGGGTAGGTGCGCTTCCAGTAGCGGGCTTCTCGGCGTGTTGCACTCACTGTATGCAGCGTAAGCCCTACGACTTGGGGCAGGGGTAGCGGCGATGCTGGCGCTTTCCATCGCAGGGGGAAGCCCCCTCGTAGCTTCTCAGAAGCTGGAACGAAACGGCGCCCATATCGCCGCCCTAAGTCGCCCCATATTTCCTCCCGTACATAGACGACCGAAGGGATTGCCAGCGTTGGGATATAGCTTCCCGCTATGCCTACTACTACTAAATGCAGAGCTTGCGGCTTTTCGCGCACAAAGCGCTGCCATAGCGTCTGGAGGGTCGCCAGTGCCCCTACACCGGTCCAAAAAACTTCATGCCCCTGAGGTAAAGTAGCGCGTATTACATCAGCCTCTACTGCACTGGGTGTCAATAGCCATACGGTGGGCGTCGCCTTCACTGCGGGATTTCCAGCCCTAAAAATAGAATATCATCCGTCTGGCTCGCATCTCTCTGCCAGTCAGAAAGGGTACGCTCTATGTATTCCCGCTGAGCGGAAAAAGGTAACTGACTTATTGCCTGTATCAGAGCCTCTACCCGCTTGGAGCCGAAGCGCTTGCCTTCTGGATTCATTTGGTCAGAGAGGCCGTCGCTGCATAGGTATAGTCTATCCCCTGGCTCTAAGGCGATGGTATTTTCTTGCGCTGCCTGCCCAAGCATATCGCCGAAGCTAAAAGGATACCGCTCTAAGGGCATGACCTGTCCGTTCCGAGTGAGAAAACCTTTGCCACGCAGGGAGATATAATGAAGTTTCATGCGAACGCGGTCTATCAGAAGGATGATTCCATCCACAGTAATGGAGAGGGGAAGCTTTTGGCGGAAAAGGTGTCCGAGGCGTTCATCCAGTTCCTCTGCGAGCCGTTCTGGGCTCTGTGCGCCCCTTTCCAGCACCAGATGGCGTAGCTCTTGGAGGAAAAGGGTGCTGACCAGTCCCCCCGCCATGCCGTGCCCAACGCTATCCCCCAGGAAAATAAGCAGTCGTCCGCGCTCCTCATGCGCCCAGAAAAAGTCACCACTGACGATCTGTACCGGTCTCCAGATAGTGAAATGCGGGATTCCGATTTGGAAGCTACCCTCACTGAGTTCGTCGTGAGGGAGAAGAGCGGTTTGGACCGCCCGGGCTAACTCAAGGTTATCCAATAGGTCCCGCGCAAGTTGGTCTCTCTCGGTGCGCAGTTGCGCTTCCAGTTCTTTTTGTCGGGTAATATCCACCCGCATAGAGACATACCGATATGGATAGCCTTCGGAATCCAGCAGAGGTCCAACAGTTGCTAAGACCCAGTAATGAGAGCCATCTTTACGGCGATTTTTTATTTCTCCTTGCCAGATTTTGCCAGCTTTGATGGTATCCCAGAGCTCTTTGAAGACTGCCTTGGGCATGTCGGGATGACGAATGATATTGTGGGGCTTGCCGAGTAGCTCATCTAATGAATAGCCAGAGACTTCGCAAAACTTAGGGTTAGCATAGGTGATGATGCCCCGCGTATCCGTCTCGCTAATCAGGGCAAAGCGATCTACCATTTTGGTTCGGTCTCTGAACTCCCTTTCTAAGGATTCTATGCGCTCTTTGAGAGAGAGTTCATTAGCTTCGTACTGAGCGAGGCGGGTCGCCAGCTGCGTAAAAAGCTGGCTCAGGTCTTGTGTGGTGAGGGGTGACATGAGCGTGGAGATTTATGAGAGTTCCATGCCTACGAGGAGGAGGTCCTGTTGGTTTTCTTTGGACAAATGTTCAGCGAAAAAGTGTCGCTGCTCTGGGAGAGAAAGCGTTTGGGCTCTCTGTAGAAGCGGTAGGAGGCTATCAGAAGCTTGTGGGGCGTGCCTTTGACCGCTGGCATAGAGGTAGATGCGACTGCCGGGCTTTACTTCTATGGCTATTTCTCTGGCGGTGGCGCTGAGCCGCTCACCATAACTTAAGGGGTAGCTGTGGAGGGGTATCACTTCACCATTTTGCCCCAGATAGCCTCTGCCGCGGAGGGATAGATAGGTGAGCTTGTGCCGATTGAGGTCTATCAATACCACGATCCCATCGGCTGTGACAGGCAGGGATACTTGTCGCTTGAAGAGGGCGGCGAGTCGCTCATCTATTTCCTCCGCCAGGCGCTCCGGCGAAAGAATGCCCTTGTCCAAAATCAAATACCGCATCTCTTGGATAAGGAGCGTAGAAATGAGCCCCCCAGCAATACCTGTACTGCCGCTATCGCCTACGAAGGCGAAGATGCGTCCTTTCTCTTCATGAAACCAGAAAAAGGTGCCACTTACTTCATGCTGAGGACGAAAGAGAACGAAATATGGTATAGAAAGGGAAAGCGGTGCAGCTCCACTTTCTATGGGCGGCAAAAGTGCCCGTTGAATCGCCCCAGCCAAGCGAAGATTATCTTCCAGTTCTGCGGCAAGGCGATTGCGCTCCTGCTTGAGTCGCTCTTCTAAGTCTTTCAGGTAGGTGATGTCTATCCGCATGGAAACATACCGATAGGGGTAGCCCTCGCTGTCCAGAAGCGGACCCACGGTCGCTAAGACCCAATAATGGGAGCCATCTTTTCGGCGATTTTTGACTTCACCTTGCCAGATTTGGCCGGCTTTGATAGTATCCCAAAGCTCTTTGAAGACTTCCTTGGGCATGTCGGGGTGACGAATGATATTGTGGGGCTTCCCAATCAACTCTTCCAAGCTGTACCCAGATACTTCGCAGAACTTGGAATTAGCGTATGTGATGATGCCACGCGTATCCGTTTCGCTGACAATTGCGAATCTGTCTAAGATAGCTTTTCTATCGCGCAGCTCCCGCTCCAAACTCTCCAGCCTCTCCTGAAGCGCAGTGTAGGTATGCTCATATTGGGCGAGGTTTTGGGAGAGGTGCTGGAGAAGGGCTATCAGCTCAGTGGTGGTCGCCTGCTGCATAGCTTATTTAGTTTATTTAGGATTGAAGATTTGGGACAAAGAAAAAGAATGCTCTCGGAACGCTTGCCACGAAGTCAGAAGGGTCCTATTCATCCGAGGCTTGAAGTTTTGCGCTTGCTTTCCTTTTTGCGCTTCACTGGTGGTGTGAGTATAAAGGGCTGAAGCGCATCCCCCAAACGACGGTATTATGGGAGGCTGGAGAATCGGCTAACCAGCTTAGGTTCTGAGAGAGGCTTATTCAGGCCGGCTGCAGGTATTTTTTCTGGACGAAGGCGCTCAGAATATCTGCGTAGCTGGGATGGCGACCGACAAGCAGATGTACGGCGAGCAGGGCTGCCCCTTGCGCATCAAAAGGACGCGTATAGGCGACAGGATAGCCGCGCATTGCATCAAATACCGTGTCCAAATAGGTCTCAGGAGCATTAGGTCCGGGGCACGGCATGATAATCAGAGGCTGTTGAGGGGAGATAGAGGCGGCTAAGGTGGGCAAAACATGCGCTGAACGCCCAGCGCATACGATACACACGCTCTGACTCACACTTTCTGCCAGACGATGAAGCGCTGCCAGAGATGGAAGGGCGGGGAGCGTCTCCTCCCGATATACAATACCCATTTGGGAGAGGATGGAGCGGGCTTCATCCACCGCCTCTGGGGCGAGGGCAGGCTCCTGC
>CAZZMF010000067.1:0-6557 GCA_964655255.1 uncultured Sphingobacteriaceae bacterium | reverse complement strand
CCATACACTATCGGGGGCAGCAAGGTATCTATAAACCTCTGTTCGAGCTTGGGGGGTAGCGGGCACCTGTACCCACCGGTATTGATAATAGGGCTGCAGCGCCCGAAAAGCTTCCGCTTGCGCCTCATAAGCCCGCCGAAGCGCAGTGTCGGGCACAAACCACTGATTTGCCATTTGCTCCCGCAGCACCCGAGACAAATGCGCAACAAGGAGCTTCGTGCGATAGTCCTGCACCTGTGCTTCTATCTGCGGACGCAAGTCAGGCAGCATCTGGTAGGCGGTATCTGCCAGCGCCTGTTCTCTTAGCCATTCGGTCGCGTATGTGCGCAGTAGCAGCGCAGTATCGCTTCCCTCGGGGATATTGAGGCGGGCGATAGCCTCACTACGGAAAAGATACCGATCCCGATAACGAGCAAGAGCAGGTTCAGAAGGCTTGCGCTGGCACAAAAGCAGCAAACTACTTGAAAAGGCGACTAAATACTTTCTCATTGACCCGGGCGGGATAAGTCTGCTGTAGACGCTCCAGCCAGCGCCGCTCTAACTCTTCCTGATACTTTTGAATAAGTTCTACACGCACTTCCTCATAAGTCTTGTAGCCCGCCGGCAGACGCCGAAGGATATAGGCTATCTTCCACTCGCGTCCGCCTCCGGTGAGGGGAGTCCATGTCGGCAAGCTACCATCAGCAAAAAACTGCATATAGTGGGCGTCCGCCTTGCCCCGCTCCATAAACTGAGGCAAAATACGCCAGCCATACCGTCCTACTCGGTTTAGGGAATCCACAGACGCCAGAGAAGCCGTCGGAAGGCGTTTGGGAAGCTCAGCCAAGGATGTGGAATCGCTACCTACAATCTCTATTAGCTCTATCCGTTCCCCAGCGGGAAAGTTTTGACGATGCTGTTCATAAAATGCTCGCAGTCCAGTTGTATCTTCCACGGCTTTGCGCCAGACTTCTTGTTCGCTAATGTTGAAAAAGAGTACCCCGTAGTAATATTCTTGCCGCAGAAGCTCAAACTCTGGATACCTTTTGGGGAGGTTTGCCAGTTCAATATCTAAAACCTTTTCATGCGCAAAGTTGCGCAGGGCTTCATCAAAGACCTCATCTGTCAAGGTGCGAGCGATTTGCAGTCCGCGGTTATTTGCCCAATAGGAGAGAAACGCTCGTACTGTATGCTTCTCTTTGGCTAAAGTGAAGAGCGGGCTATTGAGGAGTTGAGGGGGGAGTACATTCAAGGCTTTATCTAAATCTGGATAAAGAGTATCCAATGCTTTACGAAGTGCCTGCCGGGCAGGCTGATTTTCTTGGTACTTGTGAGCCATCAGGCGTTTATCAAAATACGCTCGTTCAGCGGCTTTATACCGCTCGTCGCGTTGGAGGCGACTTTTGAGCTCGCCACGCATTTCTTCATAAGAAGAAATCGGCTTGACTTCTAAGACCTTGAGGATATGCCAACCGAAGCGCGTGCGGAAAGGTTCGCTATATGCGCCGGGAGCGAGCTGCCGCTTGATAGCCTCCATTTGGGGGAAAAGGCGCATCCACCCCAACTCCCCGCCCCGACTGGCTGTCATGGGATCATCGGAGAAGTCCCGCGCTAAGTCTTCCCATTTTTCACCTTTTTGGAGGCGAGCATACACTTCGCGGATGCGACGCTCGGCTTCTACGCTGTCTTTAGCGGCATAGGTCGGTCCCCAGCGCACGAGAATATGAGCGGCTTTGCGCTGACCGGCGTGAGGCACACGCTCCTGCACATAAATAAGATGATAACCAAAGCGCGTTTTCACTGGCATGGACACGCTCCCCACCGGCGTGGCATATGCCATGTCCTCAAAAGGCGCCACCATGTCAAAAGCACTGAAATACCCTAAGTCCCCCGAGTTTTGTGCAGCGGAGGGATCATCCGAATACAGTCGAGCCGCTTCGGCAAAAGAGATTGCACCTTTTAGGATGGAATCCCGTAGCGAAAGCGCCCGCTGATACGCCGCCGCTGTATCTCCATCCTTGATCGCTATCAAAATATGCGATGCTCGTATCTCCTCCTGCATGCGCCTATACATCTGCCGCAAAAGCGTATCCAACACCTCTTTTTCCAAAAGATAGGGCTTCGCCAACTGCCGAAGGTAGCTTTCATATTCCTCTTTGAACGCACGGACGGTATCTAACTTCCGGGCTTGGGCATCCGCGACTTTTCTACGAAAGTTTAGATAAGCTTCCAGATAGTTGCGGTATTGCTCTGGGGAATGGGTTTTGGCTTGAGCCCAGCCGCCATGGGCTTTGGCGTATGCATACTCAAACTCCGCCTGAGTGACCTGAATGCTTTTACCCAGTCGTGCGAGTTCTGCTTGTCTTTTCGTCCAATCCTGACCCCACATCACCGCTATTAGGACAGCGGCGAGGATATATCGCATGCCGCAAAGTTAGATAAAGCGCTTACAGGGTGGAGAAGAGAGCTTGGGTAGGGCGTTGCAAGCTAAAGGCTTGACACTGTGTGGAGGTTTCCTTTTTTTTGGGCGGCGCCGAAGGCGCCGCCCAAAAAAAAGAGTCCCAAACTAAAACAAAACGCGCAGCTTCACCTTAGCCGTCGCTTAGGCTACAGCCCCAGTCGCTCCGCGATGATTTCCGCAATATCTTGTACTCGCACCTCGGTTTGTTTGCCGGCATGCTTCACCCCGTCGGTAATCATCGTCATGCAAAAGGGACAACCCACGGCGATTCTTTGGGGAGCGAGTCGCAGAAGCTCCTCTGTACGCTCTATATTGATGTCTTTATTGCCGGGTTCGGGCTCTTTGAACATTTGTGCGCCGCCGGCGCCGCAGCACAGAGCGAAATCCTTATGCCTTTCTGGCTCGCGAAGCTTTGCTCCTACCCGGCGAAGGATAGCTCGGGGAGCCTCGTACTCCCCATTCCCTCGCCCTAAATAGCACGGGTCATGAAAGACTATCGTCTCCTCCCATGTGCCGTTGGTAGGCAGCTTGAGGCGACCCATTTCTATAAGGTGCTGAATGTACTGGCTATGATGCCATACTTGAAACTGGCCTCCAAGGGCTGGATATTCATTTTTCAAGGTATTGAAGCAGTGCGGGCAGGTAGCAACGATAGTTTGCACTTCGTAGGCTTGAAGGGTCTGGATATTCTGTAGCGCCAGCATTTGAAAGAGAAAGTCATTACCAGCGCGTTTGGCGGGGTCGCCCGTACAGGTCTCTTCTGTGCCCAGAATGCCCCATTTGACACCTGCTGCATCCAGGATTTTGACGAAAGCCCGAGCTACTTTTTGTGCTCTGTCATCAAAGCTGGCAGCACACCCTACCCAGTACAAGATCTCTGGTTTCTCCCCGGCGGCTGCCCATGCGGCTAAGGTCTTTCCTGCCATAGCGTCATACCAGATTTTCTGCCCACTTGGCGCGGTCTGCGGCAGGCAATGCCCAAGGTGAGCCGTTATTTTCCAGATTCACAAAAAGCACATTAATCGTTTCAGGTGCCTGAGACGCTTCCATGACGAGGTACTGACGCAGTTGCGTAATGATAGAGACGGGGTTGATGAGCACGGGGCACGCCCGCACGCAGGCATTGCAGGTCGTACATGCCCATATTTCCTCGGCAGTGATGTAGTCCCCAAGCAGAGCTTTGCCGTCGGGTTCCCACTTGCCCTGCTTGTAAATAGTACGCTTGATCTCTTCCAGGCGGTCACGGGTGTCCATCATAATCTTGCGCGGGGAAAGCTTCTTCCCTGTGATATGAGCAGGACAGACCGCCGTACACCTTCCGCATTCTGTGCAGGTATAGGCGTCTAAGAGATTTTTCCAAGTAAGGTCTGTCACATCCTTAGCGCCTAAGGTCCCAGGCCCATCGGCGGCAGTACCATTTTCTACGGGCATGCCTAAGGCTTCCTTCACCACAGCAGTGACTTGGGGAAGAGAAGCTAACTTACCCGCAGGCTCATCCGATGCATAGTAGGTATTTGGAAAGGACAGAAAAATATGCAAGTGCTTGGAAAATGGAATGTAGTTGAGGAAAGCCAGTATGCCGAGGATATGTATCCACCAAGCAGCTCTCTCAGTGAAAATAAGCGCAGAATCCGATAATCCCGCCAATAAAGGCATCAGCCACCGACTGACAGGAAAGGTACCGACTTTTTCATACCCCGACACTCCCCGACTCTGGAGAAGCTGGTCTGAGGCATTCATAATCAATAAAGCCACTACGAGCCCGATCTCTGTGAGGAGGATGATATTGGCATCAAGGGGGGGCCACCCTTTCATTTCAGCGGTATGGAAGCGGGGCACCTTCTGGACATTGCGCCGCCAGAGAAAGATTACTGCCGCAACGAAAACCAGCGCCAGAAAGATCTCCGCGCTAATAGTCATGGCATCATACACTGGGCCAAGAAAAGGCGCAAAGAGTCTGTGACCGCCTGTCAGCCCATCAGCGATGATTTCAGCGACTTCTATATTGATGACGAGAAAGCCCACATAAATCACCCAGTGCGCCGCCGAGGCAATCGGTTTATCCATCATCTTCTGCTGAAAGACCGCAACCTTGACCATTTGTGCCCAGCGGCGAGACTTGGGGGTAGGCGGCTCATAAGCTCGCCCTAAAAGTATCGTCTTGCGTAGCAGACGGACATGATACACAAAAAGGGCTACCGCCCCTATCAGCACGACCGCAAAAATGACTTGGGACATGAATGGCTAAACGCTTTTTACAGGCTATTCCTCCTCTTCCTCGAAGAGAAACTCATCCCGGGAAGGATAGTCGGGCCACACATCCTCCATGCTTTCGTAGATGGTGTCATCGTCGGGAAGCTCCTTGAGGTTTTCTATCACTTCTATCGGCGCGCCAGTGCGTTCCGCATAGTCTATAAGCTCATTTCGAGTAGCAGGCCACGGTGCATCCTCCAAATACGAAGCCAGTTCCAGTGTCCAGTACATACCGCCGCGAAAATAGAAACTCTGCACCATCCAATGAAAGACGCCCTACCTTTGCAAGGTGAGCTTGACCACAGCCGTTTTGATTCTCTGCGGAGCGGCTTCGCTGTGGGGCTGGTCGGGTCCTACAACCACAATATGGGGGCGTTGGGGACTTGCTCCCTATTACATGCAGCGATATAACGAGTGGTACCGCCTCATAACAAGTGTATTCTTTCACGCCGACTTTTTTCACTTGCTGCTAAATGGGTTTGTGTTTTACTCCTTCGGAAGCCAGATGGAGAGGCATTACGGAGCAGAACTGTATCTCCTTCTCCTCCTTGCTGGGGCTTTGGGAAGTGGGCTTTTGACCTATGTACGCTACAAGGATAACCCCTACCATATCAGCATCGGGCTCTCTGGTGTGGTGAATGCCGTGGTTTTCAGTTTCGTTGCCCTGTATCCCCAAGCTACCCTGCTGGTATGGTTTATCCCCATGCCTGCGTGGGTCTTTGCGATACTGTACTTACTATATAGCCTGTATGAAGCCCGGCGCGGCCAAAGCTATGTAAATCACTGGGCACATTTAGGAGGAGCGGCGGCTGGCGTGATTTTTGCCCTGTACTTGTCAAAGCTTTAGCCGTGATGCCTCATCCAGCGGTTTTACCCAAGGAATTCTTCTTGCAGGATGTATGGACCGTAGCCCAGTCCCTTCTTGGGAAAGTCCTTGTAGTGCTTTCTCCTGATGGGGAAGCCGCTGTACGGATTACCGAGACAGAAGCTTATGGGGGCATTTCGGATAAAGCTTGTCATGCTTACGGCGGACGACGGACCAAGCGCACCGAACCCATGTTCGCAGAAGGGGGCACCTTGTATGTGTATAAGTGCTACGGTCTTCACAATATGCTCAATATTGTCACGGGACCTGCCGGCGATCCATGCGCAGTGCTAATCCGGGCAGGAGAGCCGCTATGGGGTTTGGACCTTATGCGAAAGCGCCGAAAACATGCACCCCTCCATCGGCTCACTGTAGGTCCCGGTGCCTTGAGCGCCGCTTTGAACATCCCTTTGGAATGGTCTGGGCGCTCTATTCTGAATAATCCACAGATTTTCCTCTACGACGATGGCTATGTACCCAGCCTTATTGCCCAGGGCACGCGCATCGGCGTAGAATACGCAGGCGAAGATGCCTATCACCCATGGAGATATTGGATAGCAGATACTCCCTTTGTTTCTCACATTCGGAAAAAAGTTTATACCTTTGACAAGAGCCTATGCCAAACGCCTTAGGTAAATACGGCTTGCTGCTCTGCACAGGGATGCTTTTATCGCAGGAAATGTATGTGCTCAACGATATTGTATTTATCTCTGCGCAAGAAACCTTAGCTGTGGTGGGGGCGCCGCCGGGCGACCTGCAGGTAGATGGCACAGGGATTATTGAGAATGACGGCGGTGTAGTCTGGCTCACAGGCGACTGGATAAACTCCTCCTCCGGCGATGGCTTCGTAACCCCACGCACAGGCTGGCTCTGGCTCGTCGGAGGTTATCAACGGCTCTTTGGTCCCACCCCGACTTTTTACAATAGTCTCGCCCTCTTCAATAATGGAGGAGATCTCAAAGAAATGATTGGCGCTGACGGACGCATCCAGAACTTCCT
>CAZZMF010000066.1:0-6565 GCA_964655255.1 uncultured Sphingobacteriaceae bacterium | reverse complement strand
TTGCGATCGGGATGATTTTCGGGGGGGTAATATATCGGCTCTGGCGAAGACAGGTTTTTCACTTGAAGAGAAGCTCATACATGCGGGCTTTTGGGGCGTGCTACTGCCGATGTGGGGGTGGGGTACATTTTGCATCTGTGGAAAATCCCCGTTATCTCATGCCTGCGGCGATGGGATACTATATCGTATTGGGGGGGTGAGCGTCGCAAGTCTGCCCCGATGGTTGCGTTGGTCAGTGAGTGTGCCGTTTATGGTGCTGTGGGCGGCTACATGGGAGCCTGCTCCGCTCGGACCTATGCCCTTTCAGAGAGAGGTGATGCGGGTGTTGGAGCAGCGGTCGGCGCGGGAGCCGCTGATAGTTACGCCAGCGTATCAGGCGCCGATGCTCTTTTACTATCCTATGGGGAAGCCATGCAGAGCGGCTGCGATGGGGGCTTTTGACCCGTTAGCGAGTTTTATGCGCTGCGTTTCCTATACGGCGCGCGTGTGGGCAGCGGATGCCTATGCTGAACTGCCGGCATGTGAGCTGGCTGCAGCCGATACGCTGTGGTGGTTCGACTTTCAGCTTAGGTATGATCAGCCGGGGGCGATGATGGAGAAGCTTCTCTTGGAGGACTTTGAACTGCTGAATGAGTGGCGATTGGGGAAAGCCGTGATCTTATGGAAGCTCGCCCGGCGTCGCCCTGACAGTGACTCCACAACCGTTGTCAGTTTGGAATGAAACTATCGCTGTACATTTGCAGTTATATGCACTGTATGCGGTGGCTGCCCGTTTTAGGGCTTATGGGGACTGTATGGGCACAGATCGGCGCAGCAGCGAAGGCACGCGCCGCAGAACTCGCCCTCCAGACTACTACGGCTGCTTCTGCCTCCACCGATTGGGGGAGTATCCTCTGGACGATTGTATGGATTGAGACCATAGCTGTGGTACTGCTTTCTATTCGGTTGATTCAGCTCGTGGTGCGCTACACGGGGTTTGATCCTTTCGCTTCGTGGGACCGGGATAAAGTAAATATGCGGCTGTGGATGCTGGTGGGTTTTGGAGGAATAGCCCTGGCGTTGTGGAGTAGCTCTAAATATGCTGGATTTGCCCTACCAGAATCCGCCTCAGTCCATGGACGCGACATAGATGCGCTTAGAACTTTCACCCTCTTCTTTACTTATCCAGCGTTTATTCTTGTGCATTTGCTCCTCTTCTACATGATCTGGCGCTACTACAACGGAAAGTCAAAAGCAGCCGCATTTGAGTTGACCAATCACGCACTTGAACGTGGTGCTCTGATTGCCATTTCTATTCCTGTATTTACTATTGCTGGCTGGGGGATCTATGTGTGGAGCAAGCCTGTTCATGGGCAGACCCCTGCGGCTAATCAGAAAACCTTGGAGATTGAAGTGGTGGCGGAGCAATTCCAGTGGCGCGTGAGGTATCCAGGAGCGGATGGAAAGCTCGGACGGTATCACTATACGCTCATAGGCGGGGAAAATGTCCTTGGGATTGACTTCACTGATCCTAAGGCGCAAGACGATATTATTCCTTCCCTGAAGGAACTCCATTTGCCTGTGGGGGCGCTGGTCACCATCCATGTAAGGTCAAAAGATGTGTTGCATTCGCTCTTTTTGCCGCACTTCCGCACGCATGTGTATGCTGTGCCTGGCCAGAAAAATCAAGTCATGTTCGTTCCCTCCATCACTACTAAAGAGATGCGCAAAAAGCTGGGCGACCCAGAGTTTGATTATGAACTGGCGTGTAATCAGCTCTGCGGGGGCGCCCATTATAACATGCGCATGAAGGTGATTGTAGAAACTTGGGAGGAGTTTGAGCAGTGGCTTTCTCAGCAAAAGCCTGCTTATACGCCTCCCGCCACGATGACGAGCCTCAAACCAAACCTAAACTTATAAGCCTATGGCGACGACTTCGGCGACCGCAGTCGGACAGGTGGCGCATCATCACGACCATCACCACAAAGAGTCCTTCTGGACGAAGTACATTTTCAGCCAAGACCACAAAATGATCGCCAAGCAGTTTTTGATTACGGGCTTTACCATGGGTTTTCTTGGCATACTGCTATCGGCGATCTTTAGGCTGCAGTTGGCATATCCCGATAAAAGCTTTCCATTTTTAGAGACTATCCTCGGCAAATGGGCACCTGAAGGGCGATTAGACCCTAACTTTTACATGGCGCTTGTCACCATGCATGGTACGATTTTGGTCTTTTGGCTTTTGACGGGGGGCTTGAGTGGGACTTTTGCGAACCTTCTCATACCGCTTCAGCTTGGGGCGCGGGATATGGCCTCTCCTTTCATCAACATGTTGTCTTTCCACTTCTTTTTCTGGGGTACTGTGGTACTGGTGGCCTCTTTTTTTGTGGAGACGGGACCGTCAGGGGCAGGGTGGACAGTATATCCACCCTTGAGTGCGCTTCCTCAGGCTATGCCCGGCTCAGGACTGGGGATGGTATTATGGATAATCGCCCTGACGCTCTTTGTGGTCGGGGTGCTCATGGGGGGGCTCAACTACATCACTACGGTGCTCAATATGCGTACGCAGGGTATGTCCCCGATGCGCATGCCGCTCGTGATATGGGCGCTTTTCACTGTGGCGGTTCTTGGACTTTTGAGCTTTCCGCCAGCCGTAGCGGCGTTTATTCTCCTTCTTTTTGATCATAGCCTCGGTACGAGCTTCTATCTCTCGGATATCTATATTGCTGGACAAGCCTTGCCTCAACAGGGCGGAAATGTGCTCCTGTATTTGCATCTTTTCTGGTTCCTCGGACACCCCGAAGTGTATATTGTGCTTCTGCCGGCGCTGGGGATCACTTCTGAGATTATCAGTACGCATGCCCGTAAGCCTATTTTCGGGTATAAGGTGATGGTATATTCCATCTTAGGGATTGCGTTTGTATCGTTTATTGTGTGGGCGCATCATATGTTCGTCTCGGGTATGAATCCCTTGCTTGGGTCTATCTTCACGGCGACGACCCTACTGGTAGCGATTCCCTCCGCGATGAAAATCTTCAATTACATCTTTACCCTTTGGAAAGGGCGCATCCATCTCACTACACCGATGCTTTTCGCGATTGGAACGGTGTCTTTCTTCATCAGTGGGGGGCTGACGGGCTTTTTCCTTGGAGTAGCACCGATGGACATCCCACTCCATAATACTTATTTTGTCGTTGGGCACTTCCACCTGGTGATGGGTGTATCGGCAGTCTTTGCCATGTTTGGAGGCACCTATCACTGGTTCCCGAGATTGTGGGGGCGCATGATGAATGAACGGCTCGGGTATATACATTTCTGGCTGACTTTTGTCGGGGCGAATCTGGTCTTTTTCCCGATGTATTACATGGGCTTTGGCGGGGTACCGCGTCGGTACTATGCCTTTACGGAGTTTGCATTCACGACTAAGTGGCAAGACCTAAATGTATTCATCACTATCGCAGCGATCATCACCATCGCGGCGCAGTTGATTTTCGTCTACAACTTTTTCTACAGCATGTTTTATGGTAAGAAAGCCCCGAGGAACCCATGGAAAGCGACGACGCTGGAATGGAGTGCCCCGGTGGAGCATATTCACGGAAACTGGCCTGGCAAGCTACCAGTCGTTCATCGCTGGGCGTACGACTATTCTAAGCCTGGCGCCCCTGCCGACTTCATACCGCAATATATCTCTGACGAAGACATAGCGCGTGGTGTGCGGTGGTGGGAGCCTGATTTTGACCCCTCCACGGTGATAGATAGAGAAGAGCCGTCAGAGGGCGAGAAAACGCCTGCTACTCCTACATCTGCGCCAGTTTCCCCTATTTTGACCGTGAATCAAAAGCCTGACGAGCCTTTGCCAGCAGTCTAAGGTTCCGTTATGACCGATCTCGGACACCTGCACCGCTTCCGTAGAATAGCTTTTGCGACATTTCTACTGTTCTTTCTGGTGATTACTGCGGGGGTTACGGTGCGGGTATTGAAAGCGGGGATGGGCTGTCCAGATTGGCCCACGTGCTACGGGCAGCTCATCCCCCCTGTCCGAGAATCTCAACTGCCTCCTGATTACAGGGAGCGCTTCGCTGTGGCTGGACGACTTGCAGAGCCCTTTGACCCAATAAAAACATGGGCTGAATACATCAACCGGCTTATTAGCGTAGTTGCTGGGGGGGCGGTGCTTCTGATGGTAGGCTATGCGTGGCTCTATCTACGGACACATCGATCTATTTTGCTTTATGCTACGGCGGTGCCCATTCTCTTGCTTATACAATCGCTTCTTGGTTGGCGCGTTGTGGCTACCTATTTGGCAGAGCATGTGATTACAGTGCACATGCTCTTCTCACTGGCGCTTACATTATCCACTCTCATGGCATGGGCACATACCTTCCAACTCTCTGCGCGTGCTATGCATAAGGAGTTGCGGGGATATTATGTGCTTGGGTGGATAGCGTTGGCGGCGTTACTCGTGCAAGTGCTTTTGGGAGCTGCCCTGCGCGCTGTGATTACGCAACGCGGGCTTGCAGCCGGTTTGGAAACCGCTACCTTCATTATTCATCGTTCTTTTTCATGGATAGTTTTAGGCGGGTGGGCATACTATCACTGGAGGCTGTATCGTGAGCCAGTCCGTCAGCCCTTCGCCAGGCGTTGGGCGATGCTTACTACTGGGGCGCTCGTGCTGCAAGTGCTGACAGGGGCATTTATGAGTTATATCCAGTTTATTGGGCTGGCGCAGGTGATACACCTTGTACTTGCGCTATTTTCCATCAATGCAGGCTTCATCTCTCTATACTTCTTCAAAAACTCCGTATATGGCGGCGCTTATCAGCCTATCCCTCAGTTTTCTGCATAGGCTTTCTGCGTACCTGCAGCTGACAAAGCCGCGGCTTAGCATAGTCGTGGTGTTTTCTGCTGTAATGGGTGCTTTGGTGGCGGGCTTATCGGATGTATGGCGGGTGGTGTGGCTTGCCTTGGGGGGCTATGCCCTTACTGGGTCTGCAAATGCTGCGAATCAAATATGGGAGCGTGAGACCGATGCTCTCATGGACCGAACCCGTCATCGTCCCCTTCCCGCAGGTACTCTCTCTGTCGGTGAAGCCGTAATCTTTACAGCTATATTACTTTTTGCGGCGATATTTTTTCTCATGCGTTTGCGTTGGGATGTGGCAGCTTTGGGCATATTTGCGTGGGTGTTGTATGTTTTTGCCTATACACCTCTCAAACGCAAAGGCGTTATTGCCGTTATAGTCGGGGCTATTGCTGGGGCGTTGCCGCCAGTGATTGGCTATTGGGCAGAACATAATATCATATCGCCTACGCTAATAGCGTTGTTTGTGCTACAGTTTGCGTGGCAGTTTCCTCACTTTTGGGTAATAGCGTGGTTAGCGCGTGAAGACTATGAGAAAGCTCACTTTCGCATGCTACCTTTTGCCCCTGACCGCCTTCGCGCGAATGCGTGGGCTATCGTCATAGTTATCCTCCTTCTGCCTGCGCTATCTTTATTCCTCATACCCCTACTGCCATGGAAAGTGTGGTTGTGGCTCTTTCTCCTCGGGGTAGGATTGGCAGGATTGACAATACACCAGATTGACTTGACTTCTGCGCGAGCGATGCGTTATATTCTTCTGAGTTTGACGGCGTACTTGACTTTGTTATATTTGGGCTTATGGCTACTCCTATGACTCAGGTTCGTCCTCGCCTTCATCCTAAGGAGCTCATTTTGTGGCTTTATCTGGCTACGACAGCGATGCTTTTTGCGGGCTTTACAAGTGCTTATTTGGTTCAGCGTTTCAGCGAGTATTGGAAAACTTTCTCTATTCCTACGATCTTCTGGTTCAATACGGTGGTGCTTTTGCTAAGCAGCTTCTCTTTCCACTGGGCGCAGCAGGGGCACCGGCGCAGCAACCCATGGCAGGTGCAGCTTGGCCTTATGAGTACCCTTTCCTTGGGGGTTATTTTCCTTATAGGGCAAGTCTTTGGCTGGCAGATGCTGGTGCGCCAGGGGCTTTTTTTGGCAGGTAATCACAAATCCGTTAGCTATTTCTATGTTTTGACGGGGCTGCATGCTGTGCACCTCGTGGCAGGGCTAATAGTCGTAGGATACTGGACCTTTAGAGCCCTTCGTTATAAGGTCGGTCCGGAAGCCGCTCTTGGATTGCGCATGGCGGGTATTTTTTGGCATGCGTTGGATGTATTGTGGCTTTATCTCGTCGTATTTTTGCAGGTGAATCAACTCCTATAAGCTTATGGCAGCAGTCGCTACACAAACGCAAGACCTGAGTTCCCCTTGGAGTGGGGGGCGGTCGCCTTTTGGCAATGTGAGTTGGGGCAAGCTGATGATGTGGGTGTTCCTCTTATCGGACGCCTTTACCTTCGGCTCTTTTCTGGTGGCGTATGGATTTATCCGCTTCAAAGCTCCCAACTGGCCCGACCCGGAAGTCGTCTTTAGTGATGCCCCCTTCCTCGGACATGGCTACCCGCTTGTATTTGTAGGGATCATGACGTTCATCCTTATCGTCAGCAGCGTGACCATGGTGCTATCAGTAGAGGCAGGGCACAATAAAGACCGCAAAAACGCAGCCTTGTATCTATT
>CAZZMF010000065.1:0-6579 GCA_964655255.1 uncultured Sphingobacteriaceae bacterium | reverse complement strand
GGGGCATGGAGCGCTTTCAAGGCGACCGTACCCTTCTCGTGCGCGCAAAAGACCCCGAAGCGCTCCCCATAGACCTTTTAGAAGTGCGTGTCCGAGGAATATTGCGACAAGCGCGCCGCCTTTCCCCTCGTACCCCTGATAACTTCGCTATCAACCGACAGGATGCCCTGTTGGATCAAGTGCGCCAGATTAGCGGATATGTGGAGTTCGTAGGGCTATTTATTGCTGGCTTTGCGCTATTGGTAGGGGGCTTTGGCGTAGCGAATATTCTTTATATCGCCGTTCGGGAGCGCCGCAGCGAGATCGGCATTCAACGCGCCATAGGCGCACCGCGGTACTTTATCCTGATACTTTTCCTGATGGAAGGCGTTCTTTTGACGCTCGTGGGGGGCGGAGTGGGGATCGGTATGACGGCGGCGCTTACCCTGTCTCTCAAAGGCTGGGCAGCTCGCGAAGGGCTGACCTTAGCGATAGCGCCCCAAGATTTGCTCTGGAGTCTGAGTATCACCGTTTTGGTAGGGCTTATGGCTGCGCTGGCGCCGGCATGGAGTGCAGCGCGCTTGCATCCCATAGAAGCCATCCGGAGCTCCTATTAGAATGGAACTCTCCGCCGTCTTGATTACCTATAACGCCGAGCGACATCTGCGTCGGACCTTAGAGGCGCTCCAAGGGGTAGCCGATGAGATAGTGATCGTAGATAGTGGCTCTACCGACCGCACGAAGGAGATTGCTTTGAGCTTTCCGCAGGTGCGATGGTATGAGCGGCCTTTTGCGGGATACGGTGCCCAAAAAAACTACGCCAATACCCTTGCCCAGGGAACATATATCCTCTCCGTGGATGCTGATGAGGTCCTCTCGCCTGAACTGCGCCAAGCCATCCTCAGAGAAAAAAAGCATTGGCGAGCCAAAGCCTATCGCATGTTGCGCGTAGCGGTGTATTGTGGGGCGTTTATCCGGGCAAGCGACTGGTATCCTGACTGGAAGGTGCGGCTCTTTCATCGGGAAGTGGGGCGCTGGAGCGAAGACCCCGTCCATGAAAAGCTCCTACTCTCCCCCGGTACGCAGGTGCAGACCCTTCATGGCGAGATGTGGCATTACACTTATGATACCCCTGAGGAAAACCTCCTCCGCACCAGCAAGTATGCCAGGCTCCACGCCGAAGCCCTGTATCGGTCGGGCGCACGGGTGCGCTGGGGACGGGCTTTTCTCAAAAGCGGGGCACGATTCCTGAAAAGCCTTCTTCTCAAAGGCGGCTGGCGACTCGGCTGGCGAGGCGTAAGTATTGCTTTCATCGGAGCGAGTTTTTATGTGCTGAGAGAGATTTACTTGGCTCATCTTTGGTATCGGAATAAAGCGCCATCCGTTGTACCTTCGCCGCATGATACGCTTCCTTCTGGGGATTAGTGTGTGTTTATGGGCTCAGCCCACGCGAGGCGTGGTGAGTACCTCCAAAAACTGGAAAGACATATTGGAAAATCCAGCGCGAGATGCGTATCAGCGCCCCGAAGAGCTGCTGGACTGGATAGAAGCACATGTTGGTACCCTGCGAGGGCGGCGCGTGTATGATTTAGGGGCTGGAACGGGATATTATGCGTGGCGCATGGTGAGGCGAGGTGCGATCGTCATAGCCGCCGACATAGACGATGCGCTGCTGAGGTATATGGAGCGCCGCCGCGACTCGCTGGGCTTCTCCCCGCAGCAGTGGGAGGTCCGAAAAACCCCTCCAGATCGTCCTGCTATCGCCCCCCGTGAAGCCGAATGGGTACTAATGGCGGATGTGTATCACCACCTGCCCAATAGAATAGCTTATTTGAAGAGCCTGCATGCGGCGCTGCCCGAAGAAGGGATGCTCATCTTCGTGGAGTGGGCACCGCGGGAGAGCCCCGTCGGCCCCCCTTTGTCTCACCGGCTCTTTCCTGCTCAAGTAGAAAGCGAACTGCAAGCCGCGGGGTTTGAGGTCTTTAGGCTGGAAGAAACGCTCCTCCCTTATCACTACATCCTCATTGCCAAAAAATCAAACCCTTCCACTAAGCCGTAATCCACATCATATCCAAGCCCCCTGTTTGCTTTTCTTTGTGCAGCTCTGGGGGTACGTGGGGTGCGGCGGCGCCTTCGGCGCCGCCGCACCCCACTCAAAAAACAAAACAATGCCCCACTTTGGCATTACCTCCGATAGGTAGAAACACCATCAGCTTTTACCTCTTCACCAAAGGAAACTAATCCACGCCACAAGGGATATGTATGAATGAGCCCTATTCCAAGCCCAACTGACGCAACCCCGACGATGGGGAGCCAGATTTTATGGTGATATTCAGTAGCCAGGAAAGACACAATAGACAAGACCCCTTGGGTCAGCATCAGCAAAAGGGCGATATACCGCGGGGAGAGTCCCATTTGTGCTAAGCGATGTGTAAGGTGGTCGGTACCGCCATGGAAAGGAGTGCGCCCTTCTCGTAAGCGCATCACAATCACCCAAAAGGTATCCCCAGCCAAGAGGGCGAAAAGCAGGACAAGTAGGAGAACTTTCTCCCAAGGGGATTGAGCGATCAGAAGGGGGGCTTTCCATATTTCTGTACCCCAATATGCCAAGATAAATCCCATGAACTGACTACCGTTATCTCCCATGTATAGGTGGGAGGGGTAGAAGTTGCGCAGGAGGAAAGCGCCCAGCGCTCCAACTAACCCCAGATACAGAAGGGTGTGTGGGCTGGCTGGCAGTAGCCACAAGGTATTCAGCAGGAGTACTAAGGACAGTCCCCCAGCGATGCCATCCATGTTATCCATCATATTGAAGGCATTCATGACCGCAGCATACCAGAAAAGCGTAAATAAAACCGACACGATAGGCATGCCCGGAAGCTCCAGCAAGGGTCCCCCAAAAATGATCGCTACGCCTGCGGCGGTGAGCTGTCCCAGCAGCTTGATGTAGGGTAGAGAAACAAAAGCATCATCCGCCAGTCCCGTCAGAAAAGCAAGCGTCCCACCCGCCAATAAAGCGCGACTGACTTGCATGTCTGCGGGACGCCAAGCCGCTATCCCCAGCGAGAAGATAAAAAACGCTATCCCGCCGATGATGGGCTTTTTACGGCTATCCCAACGGCGCTGATTGGGAATACCCTGACTGAGGGCGCCTAATCGCCGAGCAAAGCGCAAAAATATCTCGTTCCAGACCCACGCAGAGAGGAATCCTAAGAGGGCTACCCCGAGAACCGTCATTTACTCGCCGCACCCTACAAAGGTAATGCATCGTACCTTTGCAAGGTGCTAAAATCCACACCTCTAAGGGAGGTTCATATTCAAGCCGGGGCTACGCTCACGGCTTTTGGTGGCTGGGAAATGCCCCTGCGCTACAAGAGCGAGCTGAGCGAACACCATGCGGTGCGCCAAAACGTGGGGCTTTTTGACCTTTCACACATGGGTGAATTTCTGGTAAGGGGAGCGGGTGCCGCCGCTTGGCTCAATTCTTTGCTAACTAATGATATCCACAAGCTTTCCCCCGGCAAAGCGCAATACACCTTCCTCCTCAATCCCCAAGGTGGCATCATAGACGACCTGATTGTGTATCAGATAGAGCCTGAGCTTTTCATGCTGGTCGTTAACGCCGCCACTACCCAAAAAGATTGGGAATGGCTACAAGCCCACCTCCCCGCGTCGGGTGTGTCTCTGGAAGATATTTCTGGGGAGACGGTGCTTTTGGCGCTTTCTGGTCCAGCGAGCGAAGCGGTTCTGCAAAAACTAACCGATCTGCCTGTGGGTGAAATGCCGTACTATACTTGCCGGCGGGGTACGGTCGCAGGCATAGAAAATGTCCTCGTAGCGACGACTGGCTACACAGGGGAATGGACCTACGAGCTTTTCGTACGAAAGGCACACGGGGTCACCCTATGGGAAGCGCTGATGCAGGCTGGAGAGGTCGTACCAGCAGGCTTAGCTGCTCGGAATACCCTGCGCTTGGAAATGGGATATTTGCTCTATGGGACAGATGCAGATGAACAAACTACACCCTTAGAAGCGGGGGTAGGATGGGCAGTCAAACTGGATAAGGGCGCTTTTATTGGACAAGAGGCGCTGCGCCAGCAAAAGCAACGAGGACTGTCTCGGCGCTTATTTGGGCTGGTAAGTGAATCTGCCCGCGTGATTCCCCGCAATAACACGCCGCTGCTGAATGAGAAAGGCGAAGAGATTGGGCGGATTACTTCGGGGTCGATTGGACCGACGGTAGGGCGGGGAATTGCGTTGGGGTACCTGCCTACGGGCTATGAGATTGGGCAAACCGTGTATTTCCAGCTGCGCGGGCAGATGATGCCGCTTACGATTGTGCGTCCGCCTTTTGTACAGGAGACTTCACTGGCACGCCGACAAAAAGCCCGTGTATGAGCTTCAAGCCTCTGGTGCGGGTGTGCCTTTCCACAGCGCTTATTCCGCAGTTTCGGGTTGAGGACTATGTGACGGTGGTAATAGACATTCTGCGGGCTACAACGAGCTTTGCGGTGGCGCTGGATAGGGGTATTCAGGAGATTCGTCCTGTCCGCACCCTCAGGGAATGTCGCCGTCTCGGTAAGCAAGGGTATCTCACCGCTGCCGAGCGGGGCGCAGCCAAAGTACCCGGCTTTGACTTCGGCAACTCTCCATTTGACTTTTTGGAAGCGGACCTGCAAGGAAAAAAGCTCGCCTTCACCACCACTAATGGCACTCGCGCCCTATGGGCTGTACGCAACGCCAAAAAAGTCGTCACGGGGGCTTTCGTCAATATGTCCGTGCTTGTGCAGTGGCTGCGCCAGCAAGGCGAACCTGTTTTGCTCGTGTGCGCTGGGTGGAAAGATCAGGTCAATATGGAAGATACCCTCTTTGCCGGGGCGGTCGCTACGGAGCTTGAGGGCGACTTTCGTGTGAATGACGATGCGACGCTGATCGCTATGAGCTTGTACCAGATGGCAGACCACCGCAAAAAGTACTACTTAGAACATTCAGCGCACTTTGACCGGCTGGTAGAGCTCGGCATGCAAAACGACGTCAAATACTCCCTGCGCCGTGACCTGCACCCCGTTTTGCCCTATTACCAAGATGGGCGCTTAGTGAATGCCTTGTCTGTCCCGGTCTGATGAGCAAGCCTCGTCGGGTTCGTCTGCGGGCAGGCAAAGCCGAGAAGATTCGCCAGCAGCGGCATCCGTGGTTGTTTTCAGGGGCGTTTGCGCCAGACTCAGTAGCGGAATCAGGCGAGGTGGTGTGCGTTTGTGATGAACATGGGCAGCCAATAGCATATGGACACTGGGAAGCAGAGAGCCCGATTCGCTGTCGGGTCTTTGCCTGGGAAAGTGCCAAGCTAAACCCCAACGAAGCTTTTTGGCAACAGCGCTTCCAGAAGGCACTGGCGCTGCGCCGCACCCTGCCGGATTTGGCTATTACCGACGCCTATCGCCTCATCAATAGCGAAGGCGATGCCTTACCCGGTATTATCATAGACATTTACCGGGATGTGGCTGTGCTTCAACTGCGCACTACTGGCGCAGAGCGTTTGCGTCCTTCTTTGGTGCGTTTCCTTACTGAAAACTTTACGCTTAGAGGCATCTACCTGCGGCGTGAGCGGGCGGCTGACTCAGAATGGATAGCCGGCGAACGCACCCCAGAAACCTTTATTCAAGAGTATGGGCTCACTTTCAAAGTCTCCATAGAAACGGGACAAAAGACGGGTTTTTTCTTAGACCAGCGCCATAATCGCCAACTTCTACGCCAGTATAGCGCTGGCAAACGCGTGGCAAACTTTTTTGCATACACGGGGGGCTTTACCGTTTATGCTGCAGCGGGGGGCGCCACAGAACTTCTCTCAGTGGAAATCATGCCCGAGCCCGCTGCCCTCATCCCTGAAAATCTTCATCTGAATGGCTTTTCCCATGTCCCGCACACGCTCTGGGTAGAGGATGCCTTTGACGCCTTGCAGAAAATAGAGAAGGGCTACTGGGATATTATCGTGTTGGATCCGCCTGCTTTTACGCATCATCAAGAGGCGGTGCCGCAAGCACTGCGCGGCTATAAAGAAATCAATCGCCGAGCTTTACGCCTCCTTCCTGAAGGAGGGCTGCTATTTACCTTTTCATGTTCTGCCCATATAACGCCGGCGCTTTTTCGGGATATGCTCTTCGGGGCAGCAGCCGATGCCGACCGCCCCGTGCAAATCTTACACTTCCTCCATGCCCCGCCGGACCATCCCATAGATCTCTTTCATCCGCAGGGCGAATACCTCAAGGGCTTCGTAGTGCGGGTAGGGTAGGGAAGAGTGGTAGTTTTTGTCTAACTTTGCCCCCCATGATAATCATAGAGCCGCAGGAAGGGGAGAACCTGGAAAAGATGCTGCGCCGCTACAAGCGGAAGTTTGACCGCTTGGGCATCGCTCGGGAAGTGCGTAATCGGATGTATTTCATTCCTAAATCAGTCCAGCGTCGCGAACAGATCAAGCGCGCGGCTTATCGCCAGCGCATGCAGCAGCTCCAACAGGGCTGAGTGCTTTTAGCCATAGAGACCTCCTGTGATGATACCGCCGCCTGTATATATGATGGCGAGCGGGTTCTGTCTCATGTAGTG
>CAZZMF010000064.1:0-6606 GCA_964655255.1 uncultured Sphingobacteriaceae bacterium | reverse complement strand
TCCTACGAGCGATTGAAGCCCATTTAGGGGCTTATCCCCTGATAGCCAAGCCCGTAGATGAAGGATGCAGTACAGGCGTCCGAGTCATCCATGACGCTGAGATGATGCATGCGTATTTACGCGCTATCTTTCGGGAGGAGGCTTCCTTAGACCCCGCGCTGCAAAGGCTGCTTGGACTTCAGCCCGATGAACCTTTCCCTCCTAAGTCCGAAACACTCATAGAGACTTACCTGCATGGCAAAGAATGGGTAGAAATCACTATCGGCGTCATCACGCACACTACAGAAACAGGCATTCGTTATGAAGCGTTTTTACCCAGTGAGACCGTGAAGGAGGAGAGTATCTTGAGCTTGGAGGAGAAGTTCCTTGCTGGGGCTGGACAGAATATCACGCCTGCGCGCATCTATCCAGACCACCCAGACTGGAATGCCCAAGCGCTGCACACTATCCAAAGCACCGCCGAAGCTATAGCCCGGTACTTGGGCATTCACGGCTATGCTCGTATAGATGGTTTTGTGCGACGGCTCGGCGAGGGAAGGGTAGAACTGTGGGTGCTGGAAGTCAATACCTTGCCAGGGCTCACCCCAGCTACGGTATTTTTTCATCAGGCAATCTTGGCAGGCTATACGCCCTTACAGATTTTGGAACATATCATGTCGGAGGGGTACAAAAAGCAGAATAAATGGGAAAGGTAGCAACGCCGCCTGCATCCGCATCGGCTTATGGCGTTATCGCCCGCACATGGGTACCCTTGGCGCTCAACTGGCTCATGATGGCGCTGGAGGGACCGCTCCTGGTTGCGCTTATTGGGCGGCTGTCAGACCCCACAACAAGCCTGGCAAGTTTCAGTGTAGCGTTTTCCATAGCGCTTATTGTAGAAGCGCCGATTATGATGCTGCTCAGCGCTTCGGCAGCCTTGGTCAGGAGCCGAGGGGATTATGAGAAGCTCTGGCGCTTTGCTTCGGCGCTGGCGCTGCCACTCTCTGGACTCATGGCTATTATCGGCATACCAGCGATTTTTCAGCGATTGAATGCTCTGCTCTGGCATCTACCTCCGGCTATGGCAAAGCAAGTAGCGGGCGCCGTATGGCTACTCATACCGTGGCCCGCTGCGATAGCGTATCGGCGACTCTGGCAGGGGATATTGATTCGGTCGGGTCGCTCGCGCCTCGTGGCGTGGGGCACTGTGCTACGCCTTATTGGCATGGTGATCGGCGCTACAGGCGCCCTGTGGCTCTCAAACTGGTCCGGCGCATGGATAGCTGCTTGTGCGCTCTCCACAGGTGTCCTTACCGAAATGCTTGCCGTTCGCTTATGGGCAGCGCCTACCCTGCGCCACCTTCCGCTTACTCACCATAACCCACTCTCGTATAGACAGATTGTGCGTTTCTACATCCCGTTGCTTCTGACCTCCCTGCTGAATGTAGCTCTTACGCCCCTGCTTACCCTTTTGATGGCACACGGGCAAGAGCCTATCCTATCGCTCGCTTCGTACTCGCCGACCACCAGTACGATATTTTTATTCAGTTGCTTCGGCGTAGCGTATCAGGAGGTTGTAATCGTGCTCTCTGGCACTCGTGTTGGTGCGAGTTTATTGCCTTTTGCCCACCGAATCGCTCTTGGCACGGTATTAGGGCTGGGACTTCTAACGCTACCGGGAGTGTATGAGTTTTGGTTTGAAAGGGTCTTTGCGTTACCTGAGGTGCTCCATCCGCTTGCCCAAATAGCATTACTGTGTGCCCTTCCGATGCCTGGCTTAGTGGTATATTTAGCGTACATCAAGGGGCGCTTCATCTGGGCACAGCACACGCGCCTCAACCTCCTTGCCGCTGTCATAGAGTTGGCTGGGGTAATGCTTTTCTCGGGCATGCTTATCTTGGGTACGCCGCTTACTGCCCTGTATGGCGCGATTATGGGATTAGTTATGGCGCGAGCCGTCACGCTCGGGGTATTTTTTCGGGATTTTTTTATGGCTAAGTGCGCAAGTGGCATGTATGCTAAAAGTTCTGCTTGACTGTGTTAGCGGCGATAACACCAAGGCGACCCGCAACTGAAAACAAAAGCATATACACAGCGCTAACCTACTCTCGCTGCCTCTTCCCTTTGTGGAATAAGTTTCCTACCATCCAAAAATCTGCCGCACTTCCTCTATGGTATTGTGAGCATGTAAGCTTAGGCGATAGGCTGGCTTAGAGACGGTAGGCGGGTATAGCTTTTTGAGGGGTAGGGGAGAAGGCTCCGTGTAAAGGAGAGCGATCGGACCTTGTAAGCCCTGATAAGGTATGCCGCGAGCCTCTAATACGGCTTTTACCTTGGAGACTAGGGCTTCCAGATAGGTGCGGCGATCTTCCCACTCTGGGGAGCGCCGAAGGATGTCGGCGATCGCCCATGCAACGAAAGGGGGCAGCGCCGTAGTGTAAATGCCTCCGAAGCCTACCCGACGAAGATATTCTATGAGCCAGGGCGCGCCGATCCAGACTGCTCCGGCGAGCCCCACGGCTTTCCCAAAGGTGAAAAGGCGTGCCAGCGGCTTCAAACCCGCTATATCACTCCACGAGCCTCCACCCGCCAGCGTAAAAGTCGTATGCGCTTCATCCACTACGAGGTGAAACTCATACCGCTGTGCGAGCTCCTGCAAAGCCTGAGCGTCGGGGCTTGTCCCACGCATAGAGTAGAGCGACTCTATGACGAGAAAAGGCACTTTGGGGGCGCGGCGGAGTTTGGCTTCGGCAGCCTCCCAGTCATTATGAGGAAAGCCCCATGCCGTCGCCCCACTAAGACGAATCCCTTGCCGAATAGACGCATGCACCTCTCTATCAAATATGACAATATCGTCCCGCTGGGGAATGCTGCTCCAAAAAGAGAGGTTGGCTACTAAGCCGCTCGGAAAAAAGAGTGCTGCTTCTGATGGGCGTCCCCAGAGGATAAGAGCTTCTTTTTCTACGGTGTGAAACGGCTCCGCATCCCCTCCCAGATAACGCGAAGCTCCTGCTCCCTGCAGCAGGGAAGGAGGCACTCGCTGAAGCGTTTCCCGTATTATCCCATCATGGATGAGTCCGAGGTAGTCGTTACTGGTGAAATCCGGCGTTCCAGCAGGCAGGTGCCAAAAGGGGCGTTCAGGTAGTTTTTGCAGATGCTTTTGGATGCGTGCCTCAAGCGTCATAGGCGACTCGAACTGCTCCCATGACGCCCCCATATCCCAGACCAACGACGACCGCTTCCCGCCAACGAACGGGAGGGGAAGGCGTCCAAAGCGTTGCATAGGGGATGGTGTGCCAGTGACGATTTTCTAAAAGGTATAGGGCTGCTGCCAGTCCCAAGAGCGGCGCTGCCCCTAAGCTGTGTCCGATGTATCCCTTGATAGAGAGGGCGGGTAGGTCGCCCCATACTTGTTGGACAGCGTGCCACTCGGCAGCATCCCCTTGACGCGTGCCGGGAGCATGTAAGACCACAAAATCAGGCGCAGCACCCATATCCCGGAGAAGTTTCACCAGGGCTTCCGTATCCACCGCTGGAAAAGACACGCCTTCACGAGGCATGGCAGTTCGTACTTTGACCTTGGCGAGACGAAATGGACTTATAGGGCTTTGGGACAAAATGCCCAGTACAGCGCCTTCGCCTAAGGCAAAGGTATTTTCTTCTGTGGCGGCGCCGGGACGCACGAAAGGCGGCTGCTCTCGTTGAGTGTAAATGCGCATCGCTGCCATCACCTCCACAAAAAACGGCGTAAGCGGCGCTTCTACGGCGCCGAAAAGGGTAGTATGCCCTTCACCAGCGTGGATGTAAAGGGTCGCTTCGTAGAGGGCAAGCAGTCCGCTCAGGCAAGTTTGGCTGATGACCACAGCTGGACCTTCTATGCCTAAGTGTCGGGCCAGCGTGCTACCTAAGCTTCCCATGCTGGTTGCTGGGGAGAGTTTGGGGGAAAGCTTTTCTCCCGCCAAATACGCCTGGATCCCCTCTACAAGCGCATGGAGTTCGCCCCGAGCTGAGCCGATGTAGACGGCTTGCGGGGCGAGGTCCCGAATCTCCGAGCCGTGGCGTCTGATTATCTCAAAAAGTAACTGAAAGCTTCGTCCGTGCCATAGCTCAACTGGGAGGGATTCTATGGGATCAAGTGAGAGCGTTTCTACCCTGTAAGCGGGGCGGTCGCCTATCTGAATCCACCCCTTTTGATAAGTGAAAAGCTCCTTTGCTTCAGGAAGGCTCCACAAACGAAGATACATCGTACAGCTGGCGCAGCCCTTGGAGGAGCTTTTGCGCTTCTGGGATAGAAAGCATCGTCGCTGCATCGCTGGGGGAAGCCTCCGGCACCGGATGCACTTCCATAAAGACGCCATCCGCCCCGGCGACGACCCCCAACTGAGCATATAGCCCTACAAACTGCCGCTCTCCCAGCGTAACTCCAGCGCCTGTATTAGGACGCTGTACCGCATGCGTGGCATCCATCAAGACAGGATAACCACTGGCTTTCATGCGTGGGATATTCCGAAAATCCACGACAAGGTCTTCATATCCAAAAAAGCTTCCCCGCTCTGTGAGAAAAATGCGGCGATTGCCTGTGAGAGCGACCTTTTCTGCGGCGAAGCATGCAGCTTCCGCACTCATAAACTGCGCTTTTTTGATATTGACGACTTTGCCGCTCTGTCCTGCCGCCTGAAGGAGAGCGGTCTGCCGAGCTAAGAAAGCCGGTATCTGAATCACATCCACCACCTGAGCAGCCATTGCCACTTCATGCGTCTCATGCACATCAGTAAGCACGGGTACGCCAAAATCCGCCCGTATCCGTTGGAGCACGGCAAGTGCGGCTTCATCTCCGATCCCCTGAAAGGAGGTGGCGCGGGTACGATTGGCTTTCCGATAGGAGGCTTTGAAGATGTAAAAAAAGCCAAGTTGCTGGCAAGTATGGAGCAGGGCTTCTGCCACGCGGGCAGCAATATCATAAGTCTCTATGACGCAGGGACCAGCGACAATACAGGCGCGAGCGCCCGCTGCCCCAGCAAACCAGTCCCGCCAGTTGGTCATTCTCCGGTGAAGTTCGGCTTCCGCTTCTCCACGAAAGCCTGCACACCCTCTTTATAGTCCTTGGTGCGTCCGGCGATCTCTTGGTAGTAGAGTTCGTATTTGAGGGCTTCTTCGTAGCTGCGTTCAAAGCTGCGCAAAAGGAGCTTTTTGATGAGGGCGAGGGCTCTTGGTGCCTGTCCAGCGAAGCGTAAAGCTATGGCGTGGGTAGCTTCTTCCAGTTTGTCATCCTCTACGACGGCGTTGATGAGCCCCCACTGGAGGGCTGTCTCTGCTGGCAACCGATCACCCAAGGCGGCAAGCGCAAATGCCCGTTTGAGCCCTACCGTCCGAACAAGATGAAAAGAAGTCGCCGTATCCAGCGATAGCCCGACATTCACAAAAGCAATCACAAATGACGCTGACTGAGCCGCTATCACATAGTCGCACGCCAGCGCTAAACCTGCACCGGCGCCTGCGGCTACGCCATTCACGCTGGCGATAACGGGTTTTTCCAGTTCGTGGAGCGCAGAGACCATGGGATTGTAGCGCTTTTCCACCGATTCGCCTAAGGAACGCTCCACGCCCACAATATCCTTGAGGTCTTGCCCAGAGCAAAATGCCTTACCTGCTCCGCGTAGCACCACGGCTCGCACGGCTTTGTCTTTCCGAACCTCCCGCAGAGCAGCAAGGAGTTCATGACTCATTTTTTCGTTGAAGGCGTTGTAGCGGTCGGGGCGATTGAGGGTAATATACCCCACTGCGTCCCGCACTTCGTACAGGATAGTCTCGTACATGCTACAAAGGTAGCGGATACAGTGCCTGCTTTGGATTACTTCATCCGCTTGTGAGACCCAATAAGTTTGGTGCAAAAATCAATACTGCCAGCGTCATCAGCAGTCCGATAAGGAAAGGGAAACTCGCCCGTACCACAGCGCCCATGCTCTGTTGGAAGTAGCCCATCGCCACAAAAAGGTTGAGTCCCACGGGGGGGGTGAGATAACCGACTTCCAACGACAAAATAAACACTACACCCAGCAGGATGGGGGAAACATCCAGTGCTTGGGCTGCGGGGAGGAAAGCCGGCGCAAAAATCAATATCGCCGACAGCACATCCATGACCATGCCCGCCAATAGAAGTATGCCCACCACCACGAGGATGAAGCGGCTTGGGGTAAGCTGTTGCTCGTCTACCCAGTCAATCACCTTGAAAGGCAGTTCCGCCAGCACGAGGAAGTGACTAAGCAGCGACGCCATAAGTACGATTGCCAAAATGCTCCCCAGTGCTGTGGTAGCCTCGGCAAGGGTATCTCGGAGGGTCGCCCATCGGAGAGAGCGATAGATGATCCCCTCCAAAAGAAAAAGGTACAGCACGGCGATCCCTGCGGCTTCGGTGATGTTATAGAAGCCCTTATAAATCCCCCCCAGCACCACGACGGGTAAGCCCAACGCAGGCAAAGCATACAGGGTTTTTTTCAAAGCTTCTACCAGTCGGAAGGCACTCCTCGGGAGCCGATACCATAGCCCCAGCCCTATCGCTATCACCGTGAGAATGCCCCCCGCCCAGAGCCCCGGTATGACGCTGGCCACGAAGAGCTTGTCTATGTC
>CAZZMF010000063.1:0-6703 GCA_964655255.1 uncultured Sphingobacteriaceae bacterium | reverse complement strand
CCTTTATTTCGCTCATGAACAATAATGTGCCGTATGCCAAGCTGGTGAGCCAAAGCTACGGTCTGATCGCGACTGGCATCATCCACGAGCACAATTTCATCCACGAGCTCCCGGTCTATTTCGGCGAGGGTAGCCCGGAGGGTCGCTTCGGCGTTATAAGCGGGGAGGACGACGACGACTTTTTTTCCGTAGATCACCCCTCAGACTTCAAAGCGAATCCCCTGAGCGAGGGGCAGGTCAGAGCCGTAGTTGATGGTTACGGTTTGGCGGCGCATGTAGGCTTTCCAGGCATCAGAGCCAGCTTCTCGTCCGCCGCCTGTCTCTTTCTCTCCACCGAAAGCCCCGCCTATTTCCGCACCTGAGGGACCGATATTTACATTAGCGATGCCGCAGTCCGATCCAGCTGCGCTAAGGAATAGCTCCGCTTCCCGTAGGTTGTCAGTGAAAATGCTGGACGAAAGCCCCTGAGGCACACCATTTTGCAGGGCAATCGCTTCTTCTATGGTCTTGTATTTGAGCACATACAAGATAGGCGCGAAAGTTTCTCGCTGGACGACGGGCCAGTGATTTTCGGCGGTTACGATAGCCGGGCGTACATAGCAGCCGCTTTCATACCCCGGTCCTGAGAGCACTTCTCCCCCAAATAAGACTTTCCCTCCAAGTTCCTGTACTTCACGGAGGGCTTCCTGCATCATCTGGACGGCGGCTTTGTCTATGAGGGGACCGATTAGGGTCTCGGGCTTGAGCGGATTGCCGATTTTCTGGGAAGCTTGCTCATAGACTTTGATGAGGCGCTCCAAAAATGTGTCATAGATAGACTCATGCAGGATGAGTCGGCGGAGGGTTGTGCAGCGCTGTCCAGTGGTGCCTAATGCAGCGAAGGTCACGGCACGCAGCGCTAAGTCCATGTTAGCGTGGGGGGTGACAATCACGGCATTATTGCCGCCAAGCTCCAATATTGTGCGACCAAGGCGTTTGGCGACTTGTTGGGCGACGGAACGCCCCATGCGGATTGAGCCTGTCGCCGAAATCAGCGGTAGCCGCGCATCGCTCGCCATCTGCTGCCCCAGTGTGGCATCGCCTATCACAATATTGAATACGCCTTCCGGTACGCCCATCTCTTCTATAACCTCCCGAAGCACAGAAAAGATTGCCAGTGCAGAGAGAGGGGCTTTTTCACTGGGCTTCCAAACGGTTGTATCCCCGCAGACAGCGGCAATAACTGCGTTCCATGCCCATACAGCCACTGGAAAGTTGAAGCTCGTGATAATGCCCACCACGCCCAGCGGATGCCACTGCTCCATCATGCGGTGGTGGGGGCGTTCAGACGCTATCGTCAACCCATACAACTGCCGCGAAAGCCCTACCCCAAAATCACACATGTCTATCACCTCCTGTACCTCACCCAGGGCTTCTTGATAAGTTTTGCCTATTTCGTAGCTAAGAATGAGAGCCAAGTCTGATTTCACTTTTCGGACTTTTTCGCCAAAAACCCGAATCACCTCGCCGCGTTTAGGTGCTGGGACGAGACGCCACTCTAAAAATGCCTTCTGTGCCTGCTGGATGACGCGGTCATATGTGCTTATTTGAATGTGCTGCACTGATGGAAGGGGCTGCACATCCACCGGGGAGATATTGGTATGGAAGACAGAGTCGTCCGTAAGTATCTCGCGTCCTGTAGAAGCGCCACTATTTTGCGCCTTCAGCCCGAAGGTTTCCCACTTCGGCAGGGCTATTGTACTTTCAGACACCATCGCTACAAAGGTACAAGGAAACTCAGGCGCTTTGTACTACCTCTACATATAGTTTCCATGCGTCTGCGGCACGGTCGGGCAGGAGCGCTCGCATTTGCTGATGAAGGGTATCAGGGTCTTTCGGAGCGGGCAAGGAAGCTAACTTATCTGCAAACTCCGGACGGTGCGCTAAAAGATGCCCGATCTCCGAAGCGGTTAGCACGCGGCTTTCCCGAATATCCGCGGGAAGTTCGTTCCATGCCAAGACTTCGGCAGGATTGCGAGGCTGTTTCATCCAGAAAAGCGACTCTGGTGTAATCCGTAGATACCAGAATGCCCCCAGCCGCGCAATCAAGTCCATTTTTCTTGGGTCAGGTAACCCTTTCTCGTTGAGGATAGATTCCGCTAAGTGGAGCCGTACAATCTCCACAATAATGAGTTGTCCAGCGCCGGGATTATCGCCCAGGGAGATAATGTCGCGCAGCTTGGCTTCCATTTGAACGGGTGTGCCGGCGATGCGTGGTGGACGCACTACCACCGAGGGCAGCGTTTCAAGTCCAGCTTTGGCTACTTCGTCTATTCCCCGCTCGTATTCGCCCGTGGTAATGTTCATGCGGGCGGCAAGCGCATACGGCACTAAGTTGATAACGCATTCAGGTACTTCTAAGAGGTTGAGGTGGGTATCTTTGGGTTTGCCACTGCGGGCGCTCGTGCTTGGTGAAAACACTGCTATCGGAGGCTTACTGCTAAATACATTAAAATAGCTGAAGGGCGCCAAGTTGAGCTTGCCTTCTTTGTCCATCGTGGTGACCCATGCAATCGGACGCGGAATGACGCTCCCTATCATGTAGGGGTGCCACTCCGGCAAAGTATAATCTGCTGGGTCTAAGGTCTTGTAGCCGCTCATAGCTTGTAGAGCCGCAAAGTTACAACACGTCTTCTGGTTGCATTTACAACCTCCCATCTAAAGCCATACGCCTCAAATGTCGTGCCCTTAGGGGGAATGGCGCCCAAGATGTAGACAGCTAACCCCCCTAAGGTCACAGCGGGTTCTGTGGGTAGGCCTAAGTTATACTTTTCGTTCAGGTAGTCTATTTCCAGCGCTCCATCCAGTTCAAAGACATCGGGGGAAATGATGCGTTCATGGTGGTCAGGTTCTTCGCGTTCATCTCGTATCTCACCGAAAACTTCCTCTACGAGGTCTTCGGTGGTGACGATGCCGGCGATACCGCCGCGTGCATCTACGACGACGGCTAAGGCGCCTTTTTCCCGCACCAGCTGTTCCAGTAGGCGCGTTGCAGGCATGCTCTCTGGTACGAAGCCAACCGGCTCAGTGAGTTCTCTAATGCTTTGCGCAGGCTTCAAGAGAGACCGTACATACACATACCCCACGATGTGATCCAAATCCCGCTCATACACTAAGACTCTTGATCGTCCCGATGTGATAAAAATCTCCCTTAGGCGATCTACGGGGGTGGAGATGTCCACGGCGACAATCTCACGGCGCGGCACCATGATCTCCCGCACGGGTGTCTCGCTCAGCGCCAAGGTTTTGGTCAGAATCTCCTGAAGCTGCGGTTCAGGATTTTCTACAAAGTGGGCAAGGCTTTCCCGGGAGAGGGGCTTGAAAAAAGTCCGCTCTTCAATCCCAAGCAGGCGATAACCACCTTGAGTGAGCCGGTATAGCGGTTCTACAAGGGGCAAGAGAAGCACATACGCCAGCCCTGTGAAAGGTACTACGATGGGTAGGAGGGCGATTTGCCACTGACGAAAGAGGGCTTTGGGTAAGTATTCCCCAGCTATCAGCAAGATAAGGCTACCCAGCAGCGTCTCTATCCAGAAGGTAGCATGGGGCAACCATGGGGCAAGCGGAGCTAAAAGCCGACTCAAAGCGACCGAAAAGACTACAAGAGCAAGATTATTTGTGACGAGGAGCGTAATAATAAGACGACGAGGCTGGTTCAGAAAAAATTGCACGAGGCGCCAGCGGCGCGGATACTGATGACGCCACATCTCCCAGTGAAGGGGATTGGCACTGACCCACGCCATCTCACTGCCAGAAGCCCACGCACTCCACATAAGAGCCAGTCCGCCTATCAGCAGCCAAGTTATCATAGGGGAGACTGTACTGTGCCGCGCGTGCGACGAAGCTTATAGGTACGATTGGTTGTGTGGTATTCTAAACCCTCGCCTCGGAGGATTTCTTTGGGAGTCTGGAGCCGTACCCACCCCGGCGCCACGATTAGACTCTTATCATGATCCCAGACCAAATAATCCGTCTCCAAGCGAAGCCCATCAGAAGTCTTGAGAAAAACGTTGCGCTCGGCGATGAAGCTCAGGCGATCTGGATAGACAGTAGCGATTTCGCTTTGTAGAGTTTCCAGTGTATCCCCCCCTCCATTCAAATGGGCAGCATATACCTCTCCCGCCATCCGCCAGAAGATAGTGTCTCTCTGCCTTAGGCGAAAAACCTGCCGCGCAGAAATAAAGAGCCGTTGTCCAGCGGTGTCTATCCACTCTAACCGATAACTGCGCGCTTGGTAAAGGGGTATTTTTTGACGCGCTTGAATCCATTCAGGGGAAAGGTCCGTATTTTTTGCCTTTTGACAAGCACCCCCCATCCATGTAAATAAACTTGCCCCCCAAAGCACAATCCTGCTATGCCCCATCAGGCTCAGTTGTGACGATTGCGCTTAGGGGCGGCTATCTCAGGCTCTGCCTTCTTCTGATAGATATCCTCTCCGACAAAACAGCGAACTTCTACAACGGCACCTTTGTGCATCTCCATCCGTCGTGTCCGTATATCCCCTTGCACACGCGCAGTAGGCGCCAGCTCTACACTATCCTCCGCAATAATCTCTCCAGAACACTTTCCTGCTACATGAACTTGTGAAGCATGTATCGTACCGTGAACATCCGCCGAGGGCGCAATCACCAGCCGCCCTTCTACACGCAGCGTTCCTTGAAAGGTACCCTCAATCCGAAGGTTGCCAGGGGTATGAAAATCTCCCTTCGTGTGGCTGCCTTCGCCCAGCAACGACAGCGCTTTTTCATAGCTTCCGTTGGACGAACCGTTTGTTTTCCACAAACCCACGCAGCAAAGATACTACACCTACTGCATAAAAACCGCCCTGCTATCCACACTTATTGAGGACTTAGGTGCGTCGCTTGAAGAGCCCGTACAAGCTACTCCCACTGCCATTCATGCTTGCATAGATGGCGCCAGCGTTATAAAGGGACTTTTTCAGATAAAGCAGCGTGGGATAAAGGTGAAAGCTTACATGTTCTAAGTCGTTATGTAGGTGCTCACTCCAGACAGCGGGACCCTGACGAAGGATCGGCTCTATGGGAGTGTGGCTCCACTGAGAAGGACGCAAGCTCCGATATACATGCTTGGTGGAACAGGGGACCGGAGGAGTAAGGACGATGATTTCGTAGTCACTGAGGTCTATGGAAAAAGGCATGAGGTCCGTGCCGGTCCCTCGAGCCAGCATGGGCGTGCCATAAAGAAAAAATGGCACATCGCTTCCTACTTGGGCACCAACTTGATGTAAGATTTCCAAAGACGGAGGCGGATCTAAAATCTCCCGAAGAAGGCGCATCAGACTAGCGCTATTGCTGGAGCCGCCGCCTAACCCAGCACTTACAGGAATACGCTTGTGGAGATGCACACTCAGCGCTGGTAAAGGTTTGCCTAACTTCTCCCGCAGAAGCCGATAAGTCGTCTCTAAATAGTTTTCTTCAACGTCGGGAATCTCTATGCCCGTAATGCCGATTTCTATGCGGTCATACCCAGAGAGTACTCGTACCTCCAGCTCGTCGTACAAATATGGATAAGGCACCAGAAGCGTCTCAAGAATATGATACCCGTCAGGCCACCGACCGAGGATGTGTAAGCCGAGATTGATTTTAGCGGGTGAGGTGGTGTAGTAAGTCTTCATCCGAGGCGAGTTCTTTTGAGGAGATAGCGGCGCAAAGGTTCAAAAAAATCCCCAGCCATATCCACTTCTACCCAGTCTATGCGCTGTCGAGTACAGAAGGCTTTTAGTCGGCGCTCCCAGAGTTGGAAGTGCGTTTGATACAGCGCTTGCATCTCCAGGGGATGTACCTTCACCTCGCGGCGGGACTCTATATCTATGAGTCGCAGCGGCTCTAAAGGCAGTTCAAAACGCTTTTCTGTTTTTTCATCCCAAATACGCATGAAAAGCACTTCATGACCACTGTGCCGCAGCCGTGCTAATCCCTGCAGAAAAGCTTCTTCACTCTCAGGGGGGACAAAGCCGTCGCTAAGTAAAATAATCAAGCTGCGCCGCTGGAGCCTGTCGGCTACCATATGCAGCATCTGGGGTAGCAAAGTGAGACGAGGCGCTGGTGGGGCTCCACGCAGCGGCTCTAACTCCATAAATATCCGTCGCAGCCATGTGCGACGCGCCCGCGCTGGCAGGTAAGTATGCAGCTTCTCATCAAACATAAACAGCCCCACCGCATCCCGCTGCTGAATAAGTAAATACCCCAAAGCCGCCCCTAAAAAGAGGGCATAGTCTAGCTTGGTGTAGGTGGCTTTCAAAGGATAACGCATGGAGCCACTGGTATCTACCAGCAGGTAAGCGCGCAGATTCGTCTCTTCCTCATAGCGGCGCGTGTATAACCGCTCTGAGCGAGCAAAGACACGCCAGTCTATTTTCTCCATCCCTTCCCCCGGTTGGTGGGGACGATATTCTGAGAAATCCACCGAAAAACCTTGATAAGGACTGCGATGAAGCCCGACAAGAAAACCCTCTACAATCTGTCGGGCAATCAGTTCTAAGTTAGCAAGTTTGGCAGCTTCTTCGGGGCGTATCACAGGTCGTCTATGTCCTCTATTTCTATTTCTTCCAGTTCAAAGTCATCATCCCCTGGCTCAGCCTCAGGTATATCAAGGCTTGTGTCTTCATCGTCAGGGAGAAGGTCATCGTCTAAAGGGGGTAGGG